>CAYQMY010000026.1:0-13956 GCA_964418735.1 uncultured Oscillospiraceae bacterium
CTATTGACTTTTATATCGGCCTCCGTTATATTTATATCGTTATCCGATATAACGGGAGGCGATAATATGACAGATAACCACGAAAACTTAGCTTTGACAGAAGCGGTATTTTACATCCTGCTTTCGCTGAAGGAACCAATGCACGGCTATGGAATAATGCAGAATACCGAAAAGCTGAGCAACGGCAGAATTCGCCTTGCCGCCGGTACACTTTACGGAGCCGTAAACACCCTTCTTGAAAAGCACTGGATAATGTCAATTCCAGGAGAAACGAACAGCAGAAAAAAGGAATATATTATAACCGAAAACGGAATAAACGCTGTATATAGGGAGCTTGACAGGCTGCGTGAGCTTGCCTCTAACGGCGAGGCAATTACAGAGGGGTGGTCAAAATGAAAAAAGTAATTTACAAATTATTTTTTGTATGGGAATTTGAAAAAGAGGAAAAGTGGCTCAACGAGATGTCCGCTAAAGGACTTCATCTGGATGGGGTGGGCTTCTGCAAATACATATTTGAAGAGGGCACTCCGGGCGGTTATCAGTTTAAGCTCGAATACCTACGCCGATCTTCTTCACATCCTGAATCTGTACAGTACATTCATTTTCTGGAGGATACGGGTGCAGAGCATATCGGAAATCTATTTAATTGGGCTTATTTTCGCAAAAAGTCCTCCGAAGGAGTATTCGACTTATATTCTGACAACGAATCGAGAATCCGCCATATAAAGCGCATTAACCGTATGCTTTTGGCAGTTTTGTTTTTAAATCTTTATGCCGTACTTTATAACTGCTTTATCTGGGCCACAACAGGCGGAATAAGTGAAACAAAGGTCTTTGTTTTTTTAAACGGCGCCTGCTGCATCTTGCCTGGATATGCAATATTTCGTTTGAGGCAAAAGATTCTTCGCATGAAAAAGGAACGTCTTTTGTATGAGTAGAAAAAGCCTCTAGGGGGTATCCATGCCTGATAAGTTATATATGATATCTCGGCTGCCCCTTTGATTTGTTTTTATACTCGATTGCCTCAGTCGGACAGCGGCAGATACAGGCCATGCAGTGTGTACACCGCTCTCCCCAGACTGGCCTTCCCCTATCGAGCTTTATGTTATTCAGCGGGCAAAGCTCCACGCAGCTGCCGCAAGCGGTGCAGGCGTCCGTGGAGTAAAAGCCCTTAGCGCTTACCCCTAAATAAAACAGGGAATTTACTACTCTGCTTTTAGGCTTATCAAGCACGCTTATAGTTTCGCGTGGGAGGGACCTTTGCTCTTTTATAAGCTCCGCGGCTTCAACAATTCCCGGCAGGGCCTTCTCTATTATTTTCTCGGCCTGAGCCTTGTCGGGCGCTTTGAACATTGCGATATAGTTTTCGGGCATCACAACAGTTTTAAGGCCCATATACTCAAGGCCTTTTTCTTTGCAGAGCTTTTCGGCGTAATAAGCCGCGTCGCCCGTATCGTCACCGCAGGTGAGCACGAAATAGGCTTTCTTACTCCCTGAAAAGGTGCATTTCCGAAGGTGCTCTTCAACTACCCTCGGAATTCTCCAGGCATAGGTAGGGCACACAAAGACAAGCGGCTTTTCCGAGTCAAAAACTCCGTCTGTCTCGCTTTTGAGCATCTCGTTAATTGACACAGCTTCTTCGCCTGTAATCTCGCCGATTTTTTGTGCCGCAAACCTGCTGTTTCCGGTACCGCTGAAGTAAAAAATCATAATGACCTCCGAAAAATAATAGTTCATTGCATAGCAAACAAATATTTTGTTTTATTGCTAAAATATGGTGAAAAAGCTTCGATATATATACTAGAATTATTCTTGAAAACTAGGAGGGATAAAAAATGATTAATCCGGTAAGTCCGTCGTCAATTTCTGCATATAAGCCAGACAGCGACAATACGAAGGGCTCTCAGAAGAAGGCAGAGAAGTGCTCTTCCTGTGAGCCCGCCTACAACCTTACTCTCAGCTCCGAAAGCAGAGAAAAAATCAGCAAAGGCCTCAGTTCTGAGGAAGTAGAACGCTTAAAGGAGGAGGCAGACAGGGCTTCCGCGCCGCTGCGTGATTTGGTTGAAAAGCTGATTACAAAGCAGGGCGACAGTTCCTGGAACATTTCTGTCTCTCTCGAAATCACAGGTTCATTCAATGTTGATATGACTCAGACTGAAGCTGCCGCCGCAATCGAAGAGGACGGTGAGTGGGGCGTCGAGGCTGTCAGCGACAGGATAGTTGACTTTGCCAAGGCCATTTCCGGCGGTGATACAAGCAAGCTTGAGACTCTGAGGGAAGCAATCGACAAGGGCTTTGCTATGGCAAAAAACACACTCGGAGGCACGCTTCCCGACATCAGTAGCAAGACCTACGACGCTGTGATGAAAAAGCTTGACGACTGGGCAAATGAAACTGGGAACACCACTGAGGAATAAGCGCCTTAATACGTACTGCAAATAAATTAATAATAAGAGCTTTGATTTTTAGGTTACAGAAATCAAAGTTCTTATTTAATGTCTGCTGAACAATTCGCAAAAACGAATTGTTCGTTAAAATGAAAGCATATTGTTTCATTTTAACGGCCGAAATGCTTGAAATCACGCATTTCGGCAAGCAGACAGTTAATCAATGTGCGAATTGAATGGTGCTGCTTTGCAGTACCATTCAATCTAAGTGGAAGGTTTTGAGCATATTTGCTCAAAAACCTTCCACTTGAACAAAGCCAAATTGCGTTGAAATGCTTGTATTTCAACGCTTTCGGCTTTGTTCAGCGCACATTATTTTTTAATATACAAATAAAAACAGCAGAGACTAAAGCCGAAACCATATTGTTGAAATATTGGTTTTTATGCTATAATTCCAATATATGCTGTTACGATCGGGCTGATCGGCAGATACAGAAATACATCAGGAGGTCAATATGACCCTAATAGAATTATACCGCGATCTTTTAAAAACCGCTTCGGAAAAGGAGCCCGGAACTGAAATCGACGAGCTGAAAAGCGACAGCTTTGACCAGCATCAGCTCGACTGCCTGCTGCATCCCGAAAAGCATGCACCTGTCTGGCATTTCGGGCAGTGCACCTGCGCGGAGGGCGAGTCGCCTTGTGCGACAAGCTGCATCTTCAGCGCCATCGATAGAAACGAGAGCGGACAGGTTGTTATAGACCCCGAGAAATGCGTCGGCTGCGAGGCCTGTGTTGAAGCCTGCAAATCAGGCAAGATAACCGCGAGCAAGGACATTCTTCCCGCTCTTTACGCCATAAAAAATGCAAAGGGTCCTGTGTACGCTTTGATTGCCCCTGCGTTTATAGGACAATATAGCAGCGAAGTCACCCCCGGCATGCTAAGAAGCGCTTTTAAAAAAATCGGCTTTACCGGCATGGTCGAGGTCGCGCTTTTCGCCGATATCCTTACGCTTAAGGAGGCTCTGGAATTTGATAAAAAAATCCCTAAATATCAGGATTTTATGATAACAAGCTGCTGCTGTCCGATATGGATAGCTATGATACGCAAGATTTACTCTCAGTTTGTACCCTATGTTCCCGGCTCGGTTTCCCCGATGGTCGCCTGCGGGCGCGCGATAAAGCAGCTTGAGCCGGACGCGGTGACAATATTCATCGGCCCCTGCGTCGCGAAAAAGGCCGAGGCGCGGGAGAAGGATATTGCCGACGCCGTGGACTTTGTCCTCACCTTTGAGGAGACAAAGGACATTTTTGACGTTTTCAGTGTTGACCCCGTCGCCGAAAAGGAGGACTCTCGCGAGCATTCCTCTAAGGCCGGAAGAATTTACGCGAGGACAGGCGGCGTCAGTGAGGCCGTGCAAAACACCGTAGAGGCCATTAATCCCGGTCGCGAAATCACCGTGAAGGCTCAGCAGGCAGACGGTATTCCGGCCTGCAAGGAGCTTCTGACCGCCCTCAAGGAAGGCAAAATCACAGGCAATTTTCTAGAGGGAATGGGCTGTGTCGGCGGCTGTGTCGGCGGGCCGAAGGCAATTATCAGCAAGGAAGATGGCCGTGAGAACGTAAATAGCTACGGCAGTCTCGCCCCCCACGAAACGCCCGTGGACAACCCATATGTTATCACTCTTTTGAACCGTCTGGGTCTCGATTCCGTTGAGCGGCTTCTTGAAGAGAGCGATATTTTCACCCGACATTTCGAGTGATATTATAGGGGGAATCCAATTCAAATAGATTTATTTCCCTGCGAGGGACTTTTCGACAGTCAATGTGCCGCGGTTTTCCGCGGCACTTATTTTTTTGATAGTCCAAGACTGTCCGCCGCGTAAGCGAACATAATATACAAAACCGGAAGTATGAAGTAGCGATACCTCGGCTGTATCTCGATAAACATATATGCTACAAAAAAAAGGCATAGCACCGAGGCGCAGACAAGATATAATCTATGCGGTTCCTTTTTCTTTGTTAAGGCTTTAACGCAGCCTGCACCTGCAAGAGCCGAAACGAAGGTGAACAGAACCCGGTCGGCAACGGATAATAGGTATGCGGCGTTGCCGAGGGTCATTCCCGCTAACTTATTTTTTGTCAGATCGAGATAATTGAGCGCCCATGTAAAATCAAAGGGGCCGCCGTAAAAAAGCTGTACCTTTCTCCACATAAAGCCCGCAAAGCCTCTGAAGGATAAGAAGTAAGAGGATATTATGCCCACTGCCTCTCCCCTTCTGTATGACGGGTCGGTGATGGACAGCAGCTCTCCGTGTGTCATATCGTAGCTTCCCAAGGTGTTCGGGCTTAGTCCGACGACGAACTTCCACTCAGGGCAGTTGTTCGATATTCCGTGGGGGGCAAGCCCAAACTGCCGTATTATCATAGTGCATAAAAAATATATGCCAAGGTATGAAGCAATCGCAATTCCCGCGTATAAAAGCTCCTTTTTTCTGTCGGAGGGACGCTTCAGAAAGTAAATGACCGCCACAATTACAACACTTGCGATGACTACTACCGCTTCAAGGCGCATCAGATTTCCGATGCCGATAAGGATGCCTCCCCCGAGAGACGCCAGCGGCCCGCGTCCTGCCATAATGACGTAAAGCCCCAGCAGAATAAAAAACAGCGAAATATGCTGGTTTGTGAGCAGCGACGTAAGAAATACTACTTCCGGACAAAGGGCGTATATCATCGAGGCTGTAAAGGACGCCTCCTCCGATGTAAAAAGCCTTGAAAGCTTGTAAATCAAAAGGTTTATCGCCACCATAAAAAGGCAGTTAATAAGCTTCAGCGCAAGCATCGAGCCAAAAAGCTTATATATTCCAGCCTGATAAATTACGAAAGGTATCTGATACGGCCAAAGCCTGAAATAATCCGCTTCAAGCCAGGACAAATCGCCTTGGGTGAGCTTTACCGCAGCGCTGTACATCTCCCAGAAGTCGCTCCCCGGCTGTGTCTTGACAAAAACGGCAAACAGCACCCTGAGTATGAGGCTAAGGGCGGATATGACCAGAAGCATACGCGTTTCTGATCTTCCTATCATCCTGTAAACGAGCTTTATCGCCAGAAAAAGAACTATGACCAAAGCTGCGTATAAAAGAACCTGCAGCGCAGATTCAGCATACTTAGAAAATCCCAGCAGGCAGGAGATAACTAAAAGCACAATTACTGCAATAGCCGCAAATAAAACGCAGTATTTTAAAACATTTGATAATTGCTTCAAGTACATCCCCCATTCTGATTAGTAATTGCCGATATCAGAACATAAGTTTCATTGGAACGTTTCGGGATTTTTCGTCCTTAAATCCGAGCTTTTTGTACATTAGATAGCCGTCGGGCGTTGCCTTCAGGTCTACGAAATCGAGTCCCTTGAGGTTTGCGTCAGCAAGGAGCATTTTCATTAGAGTAGACGCGATTTTTTGCCGCCGGTATTCGGGTTTTGTATACACATTCTGCACCGTGCCTGTTCTGCCGTTTGGAAAATCTGGGCTACAGGGCTTTTCGACCACAAGAAGGAAGGCGCTGGATACTATTTCGCCGTTTTCAAGTGCAACATAGGCAGTAAAATCTTCGTCCAAGTGCTTTTCAAAGTAGTCAGCAAGCCTGTCCGTAAGTTTAAAAAAGCCTTCTTCAGTAAAGCTTTCAAACTCATGGAGCAAATAGGCTTTTCTTATATTTATAAGCTCCGGAATGTCATTCCTTGTTGCTTTTCTAAATTCCAATGTAATCCCTCACAATCCCAATCCAAGTCAATATTTTATACCACTTTTGGAAACATTTTGCAAGCTTTTTATATTGTTATCATACTGTATAAAAACGAAGACAGCGGCATTTACCGCTGTCTTAAATAATTATGTTTTAGGAAGCGCTTCTTATATCGATATCTATATCTCCGCTGGTTGTCGAAACACTCAGCAGTTTGCTGCCGTTTTGAGAACGGGGCAAATTAATTTTACCGCTTGTGCTGTGCGAATCTATCCTGTAGTCGTTACTGTTTCCGGAGATTAGGCCCTTTACGTTGCCACTAGTATTCTTGAGAGTAAAGTCTGTTCCGCTTATCCTGTCGAGTCTGATATTTCCGCTTACGCTGTCAGCCTTGACATTGCCCTTTACTGCGATACTTGTAAGCTTGATTCCGCCGCTTACGGTCGAGGCAATTAAATCCCTGCCTATATCGCTTAAATCCGTTTCAATTACGCCGCTTACGGTTTTCATTTCAAGTTTTCCGCCTGTTTTGACCGTTTCAAGTATTATATTTCCGCTTCCGGAGCTAAATGAGGTATTGTCGCTTGCCGACACCTTGCTGATTCGAACGTTGCCGCTTGTGCTTTTACCGTTCAGGGAAATCAGATTATCAAGGTTTGAGATTACAACATTTCCGCTGACCGAACCTATATCGGCGTCTGCTACAAGACCGGACGGAATGGTGATGGTCAGATTGCGCTTGATTGCACCAAAATCAAAGTTTAAGAATTTGTACCACTTCTTAAATATTTCCTTCTCTATTGTTAGCCTGCCTTCCGGCGTGACGTTGATTTTATAGTAATCATCTTCACTCTCGTAGCATTTGACAGTAATTTCGTTCTGGCCCCCTCCTGACACTACAACTTCGCAGCTGATATCGCGGACATACAGCTTATTGACCTTTGACGAATCGTAAGTATACGTTTTTTCCTCATAACCGGCACCGAGTACATTCATATTTAATCCTCCCAGCGAAGCTGCGGCGATTGTGAGGATTAATCCCAGCACAACCAGTGCGCCCGCTATAATTATTACTGTTTTTTTAGTAATTTTCATTTATACTGACTCCTTTTTGATTAGCATAGACTTCACGGAACGTAAAAATCTGGCCGTAAGCCTTATGAGCATCCCTGTCAGTTCCTTTACGCCGAAAAACGCGAATATACCGATACCCATCGAAAAGAACGAACATCCCAGCATAAAGAGACCCGACGGCACGCTGACGGCGAGCAGCGGAAAAGCGCTTACCAGTCCGGCAATTCCCGCGACAGCAAAGCTTAAGTCTGCCGCGTATAGCGCAAGGATGACCGACCATATTACAATGTATACCGAGAAAAACACCGCAGCAAAAGCTATAAGCAACGGAAACCACAAAGGGAAGCCGATTATAAGAAGCGCAATTTCCCAGCCGCGCATTTTTCCTCTGGGCTTCAGCTTTGCCTTCATCAGATTTGCAAGCGGAGCGTCAAGCAGTATTTCGTTTATAAGCTTGTCGAGGTCCCCGATTGCGGCGACAGCTTCCTCCTCGCTCATTCCGTCTTCGATACGGTCGTCTATTATTTCGCAGTAGAAGTTCTGCGATTTCTCGATATCACTTTGCGGCAAATCGCGGAGCTTATCCGATAGGTATTGGTTAAATTCAGCTTTGTTCATCTTCCCGGACCCTCATTTCATCTTTGATAAAGTCATAGACCGTCATTACTTCCTCCCACTCCTTGAGGAAATCGTAAATCCTGCTTTTTCCCGTATCCGTAATTTTGTAATACTTTCGAAGCCTTCCGTTGTGCTCAACCGAATACACGGTCAGTGCCTCCGAGGCTTCAAGCCTTTTCAAAATCGGATACAGCGTTGATTCGGAGATATCCACGTAAGGGCTTACGTCCTTTATAATTTGATATCCGTATGAATCGCCGCGGCAGAGCACGGTCAGAACACATATCTCAAGCATACCTCTTTTTAGCTGTATATCCATATTTATGCCCCCTGTCGCATAATACTATACTACGCATAGCATTATGTGTCAAGAGGTATTCTGGAAAAATTTTATTGTTTTTTTGACAGCCACTATTTTGTTATTTGTATGAATTCAAGACAGAATAGATTTGATATTTTTATTTAGGAGAAGACCATGAAACATAAAGGTTTAGGCACTTTTCAGCTTACAATGATGGCGCTAGGCACGGTTATCGGAGGTTCGTTTTTTCTCGGCAGTGCCGTTGCAGTTAACGCCGCTGGGCCTTCTATTATAATTGGCTTCGCGATCGGAGGCGTTCTTGTCTACTTTATCCTGACTGCCTTATCCGAAATACGGTTTCGAGCCCCGACACAGGCTCCTTCCGTTCCTTCGCGGCAAAAGCCTTTGGGGAGGGCGCGGGCTTTGTTACGGGATGGGTTTACTGGACAGGCATGGTTCTTGCGATGTCTAGCGAGGCTACGGCTGTTTCGATTCTGGTGCGAACCTGGCTGCCAACGGTGCCCGTCTCGCTGCTTGGCTGCGCAATCATTATCGGAATAACGCTTTTAAACCTGCTAGGTGCAGACAAGCTTTCAAAGCTCGAAAGCGGCCTCGCTGCAATAAAGCTTTTTGCGGTGCTGTCTTTTATATTTATCGCTCTGCTGCTGGTGCTGGGACTTTTTCCGGGGAAGGCCGCAGTCGGAGCCGGCAGTCTTTCGGGCGAACCGTTCATGCCCTTTGGGTTTACCGGTCTTGCGGGGAGCATGCTTTTAGTCATGTTCACCTACGCGGGCTTTGAGATAATCGGGCTTGCCGCCTCAGAAGCGGAGAACCCAAAAGTTACAGTTCCGCGAGCTATAAAATATACCGTTATAAGCCTTGTCGGCCTTTACATTGTTTATGTCATAATGCTGCTCCCGCTTATCCCAACCGCAGACCTCAGCGAACATGTAAGCCCCATTGTCGCAGCTCTTAACCGCCACGGTATAGGCTGGGCGGGCACTGCACTGAACATCGTTCTTATTTCGGCGATACTCTCGACCATGCTCGCCGCCATGTTCGGGCTTGGGCGGATGATGCGCTCAATTTCCGATGAAGGCCACGCTCCGCAATGGCTAATAGATAAAACCGACGTGCCGCGTCGCGGCATTGCCGCTTCAGGCTTTGGGATGCTCCTAGCGCAGGGGCTGGGACTTCTCTTTCCGAGCGTCTACCTGTTTTTGATAAGCTCAGGAGGCTTTGCTCTCCTCTTTTCTTACGCCGCAATAATGGCGACGCACGTCAGGTACAGAAAGCTGAACGGCTGCCCAGACGGAAAATGTCAGGTCTGGGGTTATCCCTACTCTTCAATTATAGTGCTTATTGCGCTTATTGCCGCGATATTCAGCATGCCGTTTGTTGCGGGACAGTCCTCCGGTTTAGTCGCGGGCATTGTTATCGTTGCACTTTTTGTGGGCGCTTATTTTGCAATGAGGTTATTTAGACACAGCAAGTCATCAGTTGCTTATTTTAGGAAGCATCCCCAGCCTGCTGAATTTTCCAAGGAGCTTACAAAGGACGAAAAGGACAAAAAGTAAAAACAAGCCCGGCCATAAAGCAGGGCTTGTCTATTGAAAAATTTTTATTTCACTGTTTCGGCAAACCTTGCTCCGAAATCGAAGGCCTTTTGCACTTCCTCTTCGGAGGGTACAAAACGGCAGGTAAGCCCCTCTTCAAACACATTAAGCTTCAGCATTTTTAGTCTGGAAATAAGGGCAGGCAAAGCTTCTCCGCTCCAGCCGTAAGAGCCGAAGGCCGAGGCTGGCTTATCCTTGCAGTTTATCGCGTCGATTCCGCTAAGAAGCTCCCATATTGGGGGCACCGCGTCCTTATTTATCGTCGGACTTCCGACTAGGAAGGCTGAGGACTCGTTCAGCTTATCTATAAGCTCTCCCAAATTGCATTCATTCACATCAAATGCCTCAACAACAGCGGAGTTCAGAACACTTTTAATACCCTCGGCTATTTTATCCGCAAGCCTGCCGGTATTGCCGTAAGCGCTGCAAAAAAAGACAGGGATATACGGAGCCTTATTCTCCTCCGGACTGCTCCACTCGTTATACTTTTCTATTGCGTATTCAAGGAGCACGCCCTTCTGAAGTATCGGCCCATGGCTGGTGCAGACGGTTTCGGCAGAAAGCTCACTCAATTTTGAAAGACCCTTTTGAACATAGGGCTTGAAGGGACCGAAAATCGCGTCAAAGTAGACCTTGAAGGAGCTCATGTAATAGTCCATATACTTTATTTTAGAGTCAAGCATAGTCGGCTCGCAAAAATGCGTTCCGAAAAAGTCGCAGGTAAACACGGTCTTTTCGCTTTCAAGCCAAGTAAACATCGAATCCGGCCAGTGCAGAAACGGCGCATGGATAAACTTCAGTTCCCTGCCGCCCCCAATATCGAGAGTCTCTCCGTCCTTGACCGCTTTCAGGGCGAGGTCAGGGCGGTTAGTAATATGCGGAAGATATATTTTGCCGGCAGGACTCGTGAGAACCTGTATTTGAGGCGCAATTTCAAAAAGTCTGTCGATAGAGCCGGAGTGGTCGGGCTCGTTGTGATTCATAATCAAATAGTCAATTTTCGAAGGATCGATAACGCTTTTAATATTATCTATATATTCGTCAAAAAAACGCAGGTGAACCGTCTCGACGAGAATGTTCTTTTCGCCAGTAATCAGATATGCGTTGTACGAGGTGCCGAACTCGGTCTTCATAACAACGTCGAAAATGCGCATGGAGGGGTTTAGTACGCCGACGGAATATATGCCTTCACTGATTTTTATAGCTGCCATATAATTCACCCTTTCTTACTGTGTCAGTGTACAGGTATTCTACCATTTTTTATAATAAAAATATATATTAAAATATACAATTATGATTTACAAAATCACTGTTTAATAGTAGAATTATTAAGTACCCCACTTAAAAAAAAAATATTACGAAAGAAGGTTTCGCTATGAGAACTTACACCTGTAAAGTCTGCGGCTATGTTTACGATGAGGCTGCGGGAGATCCCGATAACGGAGTCGCTCCGGGCACACTGTGGGCCGATGTACCCGAGGATTGGACTTGTCCCGTATGCGGCGCTTCCAAGGAAGAGTTCGCGGCGGACTGATTACCGCTGAAAGGAGTACCTATGGACGCCAAGGCACTTTATA
Organism: uncultured Oscillospiraceae bacterium; assembly: GCA_964418735.1. GTDB lineage: Bacteria > Bacillota > Clostridia > Oscillospirales > Oscillospiraceae > DUPK01. Next base: position 11,324 of record CAYQMY010000026.1, read on the forward strand.
AGATTTCCTATGGTTTATACGTTGTCGGCAGCAAAATTGACGGCAAGAACGCCGGCTGCGTTGTCGACGCTTTTATCCAGTCCACCTCAGCCCCCGTTCCGACTGTGATACTCTGCAGCATACAGGCAAACCAGACAAACGCCGCAATAAAGCAGACTGGAGAATTCACCGTATCGGTACTGGGCACCGACGTTGACCCCTTCGTTATCGGTAACTTTGGTTTCCAGTCCGGAAGAGATGTTGACAAATGGTCAAACGTACCGCATAAGCTTGTGGACGGCCTGCCAGTTCTCGAAAAGGCAATAGCATTTTTGCGCTGCAAGGTGACCGATCAGAAGGAGCTTTCAACCCATACCGCGTTCTTCTGCGAGGTAATTGACGCCTGGCAGGGCGAGGGCGAGCCGCTGATCTACGGCGAATATCAAAAGGGCATGAAGGCACAGACTCTGGAGGCTTTTAAGGCTTTCAAGGAAAAGGGTCTGAAAGTTTAACGAAAAATGGTCTGCCGCAATGCGCGATGCGCCTGCGGCAGACCATTCATTTAACAGACCAGCAATTCTGATTGTTGCTTTAGAAAGGAGAAAACCTTTGACTAATGCAAAGAAAATGTTAATAACTATCTATACCATAGGTGTTATTTGCGTATGCGTCTTATTAGTAAGAATGCTTATAGGCGGTAACAAGATTGTCAATCTATACGCTATGCTGCCTTGTACATATTTTGAAAGCAGTTCTGGTATTTTAGCAATAGGTTCTTTTCCGATGTGTTTTGTTAGTATTTTGTTGTACAGAGTGTCTGTTAATAAAAAAAGATTTTTAGTGTTTATTCCAGCGATAATTACCGTGTGCTTTTTTGTGTATTGGATTGTCATAATCGTTTCCGTTTTTTTAAATTCTTCTTTATAAACTTCGCTTTTATCTTATAGCCTCCAGGCCGCAGTCCTCCATTAGCTTTTCGTCTCTGAGCAGGGCCTTCGGCTCTCCGTCGGCGAAGAGCTTTCCTTTTTTTAGAATTACAGCGCGGGTGCAGGCTTCCTCGGCAAAGGCAAGGTCATGCGTCGCGATAAGCTTGCTCTGATTAAGGCGAGACAGGACGTTAATGAGGTTCCTGCGCGACTTAGGGTCAAGAAAGGCTGTCGGCTCGTCGAAGAGCAGGGCTGTCGGCTCCATCGAGAGCACTGTCGCAATAGCTGCCGCGCGCTTTTCTCCACCGGACAGCTTGAGTGGTGAACGGTCCTTCAAATGCTCTATAGAAAGCGCTTTTAGAGCGGCTTCAACCTTTAATCCAACTTCTGCTTCGCTGAGCCCGAAGTTTCTGGGTCCAAAGGCAACATCATCGTAAATAAGGGGCATAAAAAGCTGGTCGTCCGGATTCTGAAACACCATACCGACCCTTCGGCGGATTTCATTCAGGCTTTCCTTGCTGATTTTCATTCCATCGACGAGGACTTCTCCCGATTTCGCGGTCATTACTCCGGCAAGCGTGAGCAGCAGTGATGTCTTTCCCGCGCCGTTGGCACCAATTAGGGCAACGCTTTCGCCGTCCGCGATAGAAAAGCTCAGGTCATCTACCGCTTTTGTTCCGTCGGGGTATACAACTGTCAGGTTTTTTATCTCAATCATAAGCTCACACCTAAAATAAACTTTCAAATAAAGAGGATAAGTTGAAAATGCGGAGCAGTATAAACGGCAGACATGCGGCTGCGAGGAAAACATAATCCTCACTATCGAGCGCTCTGCGGTTTTTTCTGTATCCCCCACTTCCGTAGCCCCTGCACTTCATCGCAGCGTAGACTCTCTCTGCCCTATCGTAGCTTCTTATTAGTAGCTGCCCGACAAAGCTTCCCATGTGCTTCATTTGCAGTCCCTTTTTCTCTGTGCTTCTAAGCATATAGGCGGTGTACATCGTGGACGCTTCTTCGAGGAGCGCACCGATATACCTGTAGGTCATCTCGAAAAGCGTTACAAAAATATCCGGGACGTGAAGCATTCTAAGCTGATCCGCAATCTGTGGAAACGGAGTAGTCGCAACCAGAATAAGCACCGCTGTGACGCATAAAAACGTTCGGAATATTATCGATAGGAACGAAATCACTCCAAAGCTGACCGCAAATCCGCCAATAACAAAGGCTGTTGCCCTGTAAAAAAGCATATTTGAAACGCCGGCCAAAATGCAAAACGGAATCGTAAGCGCGACACGCTTTAAAACCGGCATCCACGGAGTATCGGAGAGCGCCATGAGTACAAAGGGAAAGAATACAAAAGGTAGGAGCCGCCCGAACTGATATATGTTGAACGAGACAACGGTTATAATAAAAACAAGTGTTGATATAAGCTTTACCATAGGATGGCGGTCATGCACCGCGCTCCGTCTTCCCGAAAGCTGTTCAAGCGAATAGATTTCCCGGATTTTGCTTTGAATATCGGCCATACCGCTCACCTCCTGTTTAGCCTTATATAAATATAGTATATACAAAACCGTCGGTCAAGCAAGCCCGACGGTTTGTACTGTCTAAAACCCCTCGCAGGGCAATATTAAATCTATTTTTCCGGCAGCGTGTACGTAGGAAAAATTCCACAGCCCGCGCAAATCGTGCGCGACCGGGGGTATCGCGGCGTAAGCTGCGTATCTA
>CAYQMY010000027.1:0-13825 GCA_964418735.1 uncultured Oscillospiraceae bacterium
GAAGCCCCCTCAATAGCAGATGATACGACAGTGACGTGAGAATGCCTCATTTTGTCGATTACCGCATCCGGGGAAAGTGCGCCGGTAAACTCAACATTATTTTCTAGTCCCAATTTCTTCATTAAGGAGGATATATACTTTTTATACCCGGTATTTACGACCAGTTTGTTTGAGGCATCGCATTTCACTCCCGGCACCATTAGTTTTACATCCGAATATTCAAGCTTTATAATTGCTAGCGCCCTTAGTAGGACATGAAGACCTTTAAGCGGGTAATCTGCATAGCTCGTATAGATGGTATGCCTGTTTGCCGCACTCATGTCCCATTTCGGGGCATCATAGAATTCGCTTCTTAAATTGAAATTGCATTTTTGGTATTTCAGCGAAGGATTGATCCGCTTCATTACCGAATAATCCCAGAGCGTGCGGCCTGTAACGTATTTCACCTTACTGAGCACCCTAGCCTCAATCTTTTTCTGATGCTTCAGCTTCTGCCTCGCAAAAATCATACCTCCGCAGCGGAGATTTTCACGAAGGGTTCTGTTAAGGATAAGTTCCTTGGTACTCAGCCCGCCGTAGTATTCATCACAGATACGGTCTATAACCCCCTGTATGGTTAATATCACCTTATCCTCCGGGTATAGCCTGAGATACCCGTCTCCTATATCGCTTTCTGTACCAAAGATATGGACGATATCGGGAGCAACCTCATTGCGAAGCGCTGTCAGGCATTTGTCATAATACCGTTTGCCGTGCAGTCTTCCCGGCTCCGGTAACAAATGATGTGTAACGCTCCCTACCGATACTTTTTTTGTTTTGCTAATTCGCGCAAGCGATGCAATATGTAATTCGAAGTCATCTATTTCGGAAAGTCGATGTGCTAAATCGAGCAACCAGCCTTGGCTGAGTACCGGCGGCAGTCCAAGCAATGCGGATGCTTCTGGAAAAGGTTTGTTAGTAAACCATAAGGTTTTCATTGCACTTGCTTCCCTCCGCACTCCATGCATAAAGCATGCATGGCAATAGTAAAAAAACAAAGGTCTGCGTTTCAACGGACGCGTAACTATTGAGCAATGTGATAAAAATAAATATAGCAATTGTAATATTACAGATTCCTCGCGGTATGTATTTTTTCCATTGCTTAAAAATGTAAAACGTCATTGACAATGCCGGTACAGCACACAATCCAAACAGAGCCAAATGTTTCAGAATAAACGAATGACCACCGCTCCATTTTCCACCATACAGTGGGCTTTTTAGAAATTCATTAACTGCTCTTTCCCAAATTGGGAATCTCGCCAGTTCTGTAGAAAATGATTCATTCTGCACTGCAATTAACAGTTCCTTCATGTGAAGCGTAAACGCCTGAGAGTTTATAGCTTCTCCGAAGCTGATAAGGTGTCGCAAAAGCGATTCTCGCATTACAAAAATTAAAATAAATACAATTGCCAAGAGAAGCATGTATAACTGCTTATTCTTTCTTTTATTGTAATAACCTAAAGTTAAAATCAGGATCAGTCCTGTTGAAATAATAGCTATACTAAAGGATGCTTTTACAATAAGCACAATCGAAGCAATCGCACTTAAAACTAATATAAATTTCTGGAACTTTTGTTTGCTATTACGGAAAGCGTAGACTATGCCGATCAGACACATTACATTTCCATATACAAAACCGAACCCGGCCGCTCCTAATGATTTATAAAAGTTTATGGTGATTTTTGTGGCAGCACCAGCCAGATCTCTAGAGGCGTACGGATACTGATTCAGCACATTTATACCCAAGACTTGGCTCACTAATAATATTACAATGTTAACGATTATGAATTTTCTGAGCGTCTCTTTGTCATAATTGTTTATAAGATACTCACCTGCTGACCAGCACAAATAGATATAGGCCAGTGTAACGCTAAACAAAGCAATCTGACTTGACAAGCCTTTCAGAGTAAGCAGAAGTACATAGATTGCTATAGAAGTAATTAGGAGAATGTTCAGTTTCCCATTTCTAAACATTCGTTTTCCACTATTGAATAATGTAAGCAGCGTAAACACTGCAAATATAACAGCAAATCCGATTACGCTATAGCTTTTCTGTATATAAGTGTTTGTATTAAAAACCACTAATACGGTCAAAGCGAATAGCACCATGTTTATACTTTTTGTTTTTTTCTTTCCATATTCCATTTTAATAATTACTTTCTTATTATTTTGCGATATAAATTACCGACAGGTGTGAGTAAACGACCATATATATCATACTTCAACAACTTAACTCGCAGATCAAAAGAAAGACGAGACTGGTTCTTGATATTCTCTTTTAAGCTTTTACCAAGGGAAAAATGTTTTCTCTTATAAGCGAAGCAACAAAGGCCTGCAGTGTAAGCAGCCGAAGCAGAATCGTCTTCGATAATTTTTGTATAGCTTTTGATCAGAGTCTCCTCTTCCTCATACAAAAGATTTTTTTGCTGCACTGTGACTTGCTTGTTGTGAACACGGCTTTTCACAAGAGGTATGTCGACAACATAAAATGAATACCCTTTCATGGCAATCCGCATCCAATATTCACGGTCAAGCTGATGTTTGTAATCTGTTATAAAACGCCCTGTGCTGTCGATAATGTTTTTTGGTATGAGCATACCGCTGCCGTTAAACGTTTTGACAACCAGCGTCTCCACGAATGCTGCCTCGGGCGGCAGCAGCCCCCTCGTCTGCTTAAACGGACAGGGAACCACCCTGCCGTCCTCGTTGATTAAAATCGTATCGCAGACAAGCACTGTATTTTCCGGATTAAGCTTGTTTTTTTCAAGGACATCGAGCATATATTTGGTTTTATCCGGACAATACAGGTCATCGTGTGACAGCCAAGAAAACCATTCTCCCCGCATCCTATCGATACCAAAATTGAGCGCGGACGCGCAGCCGCCGTTTTCTTTGTGGAAATATCTTATTTTATCCCCATATGAATGCGCCACACGTTCGGTTGCTCCATTGTCCGAAGAGCCGTCGTTGACAACAATAATTTCGATGTTTTTATAGGTCTGTGCCAGCGCCGAATCAATTGCCTCGGCAAGATAATTCGAGGCATTATATGCGGGTATTACGACTGATACCAGAGGATAATTCATTTATGTTTTGACCTCACTCAACATTCTATATACGAAAAGCATCATGGATTCTGCGACTATAATTACGCATTGAACAACTACTCGCAAAAGAAAGGCAATTTTGTTTATATATTAAAAGTTCATTAGAATTAACAAGCAATTCAACAGCCTCTGTGGCAGCAGTGATGTTATCATATTTAAAACAGATTCCGGCTTTACTTACACGAATAAGCTCTTCACTCCCACCAACATCGGCTGCAACAACCGGTGTACCCGCAGCACATGCTTCAAGCCCAGCAAGTGGGAAGCCTTCAAGAGAAGATGGAATCATAATCAAATCGACTGCTTTCAGAATATCCGGCACATCAGACCGTTGCCCCATAAATATAACTTCATTTTCCATTCCATAGTCAAATGCAAGCTTATGTAATTGTGAAACATATAAAGAATCTTCATCACGTGCTCTGCCTGCAAAAAGAACAGTTATTTTATAACCCTTTTCTTTTAAAGCGGCAGCCACTTTTATCACAAGAGTCTGACATTTTAACGGTTGCAATAAGGCAATTTGTCCGATCAACAGATTGTTATTCCTATCAATTTTCAGTTCATTTAGTATTTTCTGACCATTTCCTGAAGTAAACCGTTCAAAATCAACCGGATTATAAACCGTTTCCTTTTTTGCGCTGGCAACTGTGTTCGTTATCTGATCTCCAACGCAGTCCGAAACCGAAATGATAAGCTTTACCGATTTCCATCCGCCGCAGATATTCAAGAGCTTTTTTGTAGCCCCATCAAGGAAAATATGATGCAGATGCCATATGACCGGTTTATGCGTTAGACTTCCGCAAAATGCGCTCCATGGGAGTGCGGCGGGACCGGGAGCGTATATAATATCAGGTTTTACCTTGCGTATTACTTTAAGCGCTTTAACTATGGCTTTGAGCGACAACCATGCGTAGCGAAAAACAACTGATTTGCCCTTTATACCTGTTGGCATCGTCTGATTGCCAAGCAGAGTATAAGGTATGCTGCGGGAATTGAGCTCGTCAGAGAGTGCTCCTTTTTCAGGGATAAGGCAATGAAAGCAATATTCGTCCTTAAGCATATCCATAATCGTCAATGTCATTTTTTGACCGCCGGAAACCAGCGAAAGGGTTTCCCACACAAGCATTTTTTTCATCGACTATACCTTTTCCATTCCCAAAAAAAGCAAGCGTAAAAGCTTGATTCTGCGTACAATGCAGCGCGAAATAACCAGTGATACTGGTATAGCAATCAGATTTGTGATTAAAATATATTCTCCGCTACTAACAGAAAGAAAATTTAGAAACAATGTTCGGGAAATAACCAGTATCGGTGCGTGAAAAATGTAAATATCCATCGAATATTCCCCAATATGTTCAAGCGCTTTGCTTATACGCGGTAAGTTTGCCAGATTGCCGCTAATAAACATTATTATGCAGATTCCAGATGCCGCTGGAATCATTTTCAAAAACCACAGATTAAGACTCAGCAGTGAATTTAGGGTTAAGTATCCTGCAAACGAAAGTAAGGATACAATAAATAACTTCCAATTATTAAAAATCCAAACTTTTTTCGGTGTAAAGTAAATGCCCGCAAAGAAAAACGCTATTTGGAAAAGGCTAAATGACATACTGATTCCCGGAAGGCTAGCGATAAGGAGCGGAGATATGAAGCTCATTAGAGAAAAAACCACGAGATATATATGAATGTTTTTTTTGTTAACCATCAGAATCGCGATTAATGAAAATACAAACAACACATATAAAAACCACATCTCTCCGTCCGGGTTGTTGCCGATAAAGAGCGTCCACAGATCAGCAATATCATACGAAAAACGTGCCTGACCTGACATGATTATTTTTAATGGGGTATAAAGCAATGCCCATGCAAAATAAGGAACCATGAGGCGAACGGCACGTTTTTTGATAAGCTGAAATTTTTCTATACTACCTTCCGCCTGAACAGCTTTGGTATAAACTATGCCTGCGAGAAAGAAGAAAAGTGGCATATGAAAATAATATATAAATGAGTACGTTGCACTTAAGAATGCATTATCTGTCATAACTGGCGAGATTGTATGACCAAGCACAACAAATAATATGCCAATTCCTTTAGCTATACTTATTTCCCTAATCTTGTTGCTCATAATCGTTCGCTTTCATATGTTTTTTTGTTCAAACAACTCTTTCAACTATTTCGGTAATAATACGGTATATATCGGTTAACTCATAAATTTTTTTATCCAGCTTAATACCGCGGGCGGCAATAACAGCTGTTTCATACCTGTGAGAGCCGGGAGATAGGGTATGCATAAATCCGCCCTTCTTTTCAAAGAGCTTGTTGCCAAGATTCCAATCCGCGCCATATCTTTCGTCAAGCTGGAATATTATCTCGGGATAGCGGTCAAGCTGCTCTCCGCGGTAGAGGGTGTTTGTTCTGCGTATCCACTTGAAGGCTTTGACGCCGTCCTCCTCGATCATAATATCCTTTAAGCTTTCTATGACCTTGTCGCAAAGCGCGTCCTTATCCTCAATATCACTTCTTATGCGTATTCCTCCATAGCTGTAATTCTTCATTGCCGAAAGGTCGCTGAGGTATGCGACGGTGTTGTCCCAGTCGAAGTCGGCGCCGGACGCGAACAGCCCCTTCCAGAATGGAACCTTTTTTAAAATTCTTACAAGCCATTTTGGCAGCCCGAATTTATGTACAAAGGAAAGCACAGTCTTTTTGAAACAGTTTTTGAAGCTGAATTTCTTTTTGGCGGACGACACTGCCTTTGTCTTGGGAGTAAGGAAACCGGCGCGGCGGAGCATTTCGTTAACGCGAGCGACATACACCGGACGCGCGCCGTGTCCATGGTCGCTTATCACAAGCATTTTCGTATTAGGGCATAACTTCTGTATTTCGCCTATATACTCGTCCATCTTGACATACATATCGCGAATGGCGTATTGAAACTCGGTATTGCCGGGATACTCGGGGTGATTTTCATCGCCGTGCCGCCAGAAATCGTGTTGTATGCCGTCGGTCGTTGAGAAATATGAAAAGAGAACATCGACGTTTTCGCTCTCGCACACCGCTTTTGTCAGGCGGAATTCCTCCGCGGCTTTGGCAAAGAACTCATCCCGCAGGGCCTTTAGCTTTTTCGCGGAGGTAAATTTGCTCTCCGTGCCGAGAATCGAGTAATTAGGTTTATATATTTCCTCTTTTGAGGCAGGGTAGACATTCATTTTACCTTCACACGGGCGGGTAATCATGAGCCCGCCTATATCCCAGCCGACCTTGATATTCATCGGCAGAAGCACCGCGCAGGAGAAGCCCTGTTCATTGAGCTTATCCCAGAAGGTCTTGCCGCAAAAAGCGGAGTCATCGAAGGAAATGGGCTTGTACTGATTGTCCCTGTCGCCGATGTTGACGAAATTGATAATTCCGTGCACCGAGGGGTCAACGCCTAAATATATAGTAGACCACGCGGGGGTCGTGTCGGCCGGGAACACCGAGCGAAGATGCGGGTATCCATTTTGGGACATCATTTCACTGAGATTAGGCAGCAAATCTTCGTATTTCCTGACAACGTCGAAATCCATGCCGTCTATTCCCAAAACAATAAGTTTGTTTACCATTTTCCCTCACATCAACGCGCTGACAGCTGCCAGCACCTCGTCAAGCATCGCTTGTTTGTCCTGCAAACCTGAAATTGTCACCGTCGGATACATTGTTGAAATCAGATCGTAAAGGGGCTCGCGTATTTCGAGGTAAAGCGGGTCGGGAATGTCATCCTTTCTCGAACAGCAGACCTCGGCCGGAGTCTTTATATAAATAATCAGATCAGGCTTAGGGGCTCGCTTCCACTTGCCCGATATCGTCCTGCGCATATATTCTTCACCGAGTCCAAGATTCGCCGCATATGTAACGGCGTTATCGTAAATATATCTGTCCACGAGCAGGGTTTTCCCGAAAAGATGTTTCAGGCGGATTTTGAAAAATATCTGCGCCTTAAATTCGCAGGTGGTCAGAAAAGAGAAAACCTTATATGCGATGCCCCTGCTGGCTTTTTTTCGCATACTTTCGAGATAGGCTTTATAATTTCCCGAATAGGGATTGCTGTCCTTTTTCATGAGTATTTTTTTTCCGAGCTTTACCGCGAAAGCCAGAACAGTTACGACATAGGCCGCGCGGACGATTTCGACCTTTACTCCGCGGCTTTTTAGCTTACCGTATACGTAATCGATGCTTGTTGATTTTCCCGAACCGTCCAGTCCCATAAAGCAAATAATCGGATTTTTCATTTTATGCTTCCTTTTACTGTCTTATGAATTTCGCTTGCGGACTCGTCCCAGCTTTTTGGGGAGAGCAGATAGCTTTCTTCGCGCTTGTATGTCCTGCACTCATCGACCGCAGCGCCGAGCATATCAGAATTGTCTATTAGCGTTATCGCGTTTTCGCTGTTGACCGGTATTGCCTTGATTTTTGAAAACTCCTTATAAGCGACAACCGGAACTCCGCAGGCAAGCGCCTCCATAACTGAGAGCGGCACGCTAATAACAAAATCATCTGATTTTGTGGGGAACACGTAAACGTCCGCCATTTGGTATATTTCGTTGATGTTTTCGATATATCCCGTCATAAGCTTTACGCCGGCGCTTTCGAGATTCCGCACTGTATCCGCATTTTCGAACATACCGCTTGCGACTACAAGCACCGAAGCTTTTCCCGAATCTATTATTTTAAGGTCTTCAAGCCCGCGCCCCTTTGAGCAATGCCCGACGTGAAGTACAATCGGCTTTTCAGTGTCAAACCCATACTTATTCTTTAGTCGCTTTTGCTCCTCCACCGGGACGGGAGTAAATTTCTGTGTGTTTATTCCGGCATCGAATCCGAACACCTGTCTTCCCTTGCAAAGCCTGATTTCTCCGGCATCCTCGCCGCAAATCGTCAGATAGTTGCAATCGAGTGGGCGTGCGTCATTTTTTTCGATGAAGTCCGTCTGCGGTTTCTGTACGAGAACCATCCAAAGATTCCTGCAAAAGACCCGCGCGAGCTTTGCAATCATATAGGTTTTTCCGGTACAACGGGCAAATATCATTGTGACATCGCTTTTTAAACAGCAAAGCGGTATTTTCAAAATTTCTTTCAGCGATGAATGATATACGGTTTCCGTCCTTTCGAAATACTCAGATATGTGTGTTGCGACATTTCGCATACCCTCGTTTTGGATACCGTTTATAGTGCTGATAATATGTATCCTCATGTTTCATCACCTGAATATCGTTTGCTTCAGTCTTCGAAATGCCTTGAGAGACCTCTTCAGGTCTTCAAAATCAGTAAGGCCGCGCCAAATGCGGTGGCATATATACCACGGGCGAAGATAATACTTTTTTCTGGCATACGCGCAGAATTCAACAAGCTCGTTCGCCTTTAATTCGGGGGTATTGATAATACAGCTGAGCGTTCCGTCCTCCTGGCAGTATTCGTCATACTTTCCGTTTATGTAATTATTCGATTTTGCCCATTCGTAAGCCTCTGTTCCCGGATAAGGAATAAGCGGAAAGAATTGAGCCGTATCAGTTTTAAATCTGAGAGCCGCTTGTAGGGTTGCGTTCATGGTTTCATGCGTTTCTCCGTTATTGCCGACCATATAACAGGCGTGAACCATAAGGCCCGCCTTTTTGGCGTTCGCAATATATTTTTCTATAAGCTCGACCGTGGTGCCCTTATGTATATTATTCAAAATGGTCTGATTAATGCTTTCTATACCCGGAATAATCAGGTGGCAGCCGGCTTTTTTCATAAGCTTCATGGTCTCATAGTCAAGGTTTACTCTGGCATTGCAAAGCCATCTGATTTTAATTTTTTCCTCAATCAGTCTGTTGCAGATTTCAACTGTTCTTTTCTTGTTAACAGTAAAGGTGTCGTCCTCGATAACGATTTCCTTAACCTTGGGGAAATTTTTAACTATATATTTGAATTCGCCTATAATGTTATCCACGCTGCGCAATCTGTATTTATGTCCGTGCATAGTTTGCGGATAAACGCAAAAGTTGCAACGAGCGGGACAGCCTCTTCCGGTGAAAATTTGAATTGAAGGAAAAGCCGCCGCCGCAAAAACATAATCTCTCACATTTAGATATTCCTTGATAAACTCTGAAGCGTATGGAATATCGTCAAGCTCGGTTATATATTCGGCATCTGGGTTGTTTACAGTCTTACCATCGGTGTTTCTGAAAGAAAGCCCTTTTACCTCTTCGAGCGGTTTACTGTCGCGCAGTGCGAAGGCAAGGTCCCTTACAATATAATCGTATTCCTTGCGAGCTATGCCGTCTATGCTTGCGTCGATAGAAAGGGTTTCGTCTACGGTTGCCGAGGGGTGCGTTCCGACAAGCAGAACAAAAGCTTTCGGATAGAGCTTTTTGAGCCTTGCGCCAAAATTGATGTCACTGTAAATTGAAGGTGTACTCGTATCTAAAACGAACAAAGCAGTATCAGAAATGCTGTCTGCAAAGATTTCGAGCGTTTTATCCGCGTTTGTTCTTTTTGCGCAGGCATCATAAAACACTATGTCGAATCCTTCTTTTTTTACAATAGCCGCCGCATATATCAGCCAGAGCGGATAATACAAAACACCGCTATGTCCGATGGAGGGACTTCTCGACTCTCTTGAAAATTTACCGTATTCAGTTTTGAACGGAGGATTTATAAAGGTAATCTTCACTTCTCGGCTTTCTCCTAAACTGTTTTAATCTTGTGTCTTTTGCTGACACTGTAAAAAGCATATCTAAATGTCAGAAGCATCGCAATGACGGGATTATATCCGACATATCTGTACGAATGATAAATCATTTTCGCAGATTTCAGGCGGTTGCTTGATTTCGAATTTTGAGATAGGCGGTATATCAGAAGCGGCTCGTTGACGCCGTAAGCACATTTTGTATTTCTGAGAATCGTTAGCCACGCCGCATAGTCCTCATGCATTTTATCGTTTGCCATACCGATTCTGCAGATGACATCTTTTTTAACCATAATCGACGAGCAGGAAAGAATATTCCGTTTCAGAAGCATTTTATAGGTCATTTCGGGCTCTGCTGCCATAATATAGTTATAAGGCTTGCCGCTGTAATTAATAAAGGAGGAGGCGGTATAGGCAATCACCGCGTCGGGGTGGGCAGCAAGAATATCTATTTGCTTTTGAATTTTATCCTCGCGCCACATATCGTCGCTGTCGAGAAATGCGACCCATTCACCGACTGCCTTTGAAATTCCGAAATTTCTTGTGAAGGATACTCCGGAATTTTTTTTATTGTCAAAAATGCGTATTCGTTCGTCGGTCGCGGCTATTCGCGAGACGATATCGGCGGTGTTATCGGTCGAGCAATCGTTTATCACGATCAGCTCAAAATCGGTGTAGGTTTGCTTCAGCACCGAGTTAATTGCGGCTTCGACAAAAGCTGCTGCGTTGTATGCCGGCATTATTACACTTACAAAAGGCATAAGTTACCCCTGTTCATTTCACGCTTTTTATAATCGAACTGTCAAGGTCGGCAACACAGTAGGAATAATCAAATTGGTCGGTGCAATCGTATATAAGACTGCCGAAAGCCTTTTTTACGACCGGTATAAAAAGGCGCATAAGCCTTACGCACAGTCCGGCGGCCATGCTGAGATATATTTTTTTACCGAGTCGCCTCGCAATCAGCTCTGCCATATGCGAGGTATCGGCGTAATCCTTATTTTGCGGGAAGAAAATCCCGTTGATGCAGCTGTCGGCAAGTAGCTTCACAAAGGCGCAGAGATTGTCAATATAAATCATACTTCGTTTGTTGTGAATACGAGGAAATATGGGGAATCTGCGGACGACCTTAATAATGCTTTGAAAATTCCCTTTACATCCCTCTCCGTACACCATCGGAGGCCGTAAAATAACAACTTTGAAATCGGGAGATTCTATCTCTTTTATTTTATCTTCAGCCTGCATTTTTGACTTTCCGTAATTGCTTTTCGGATTCGGAACTGTCTCTTTTGAAATCACACCGGTTTCCTTACCATAAACGTTCATTGAACTGAGATATATAAACTGCTTACACCCGTCTAATTTCGCTTTAGTTGCTGTCTTAATCGCTAAGTCACGGTTAATTAAATAATATAAATGAGCGTTTTTCTTGGTTTCTTTTATATGAGCAATACCCGAAACATGGAAAACCGAATCATATTCTGCAAAACTCTTATTCGTCCATAAACCATCAACCATATCAACGGTATCGACCTGATACTCGTCGGGCCACTGCTTCATATAATTTTCAAAAGAGGTTCCTATGTAGCTGTTTGCACCTGTAATAAGTATTTTTTTCATTTGCCGACAGCCTCTCTCACTTTTTCCTCTTCTGTCTTCACCTCTCCCGTTCCGCCTTCAACCACACCCTCACGCTTCAGTACAGCTTTGACCGTTCTCCAGAAGCATTTCCAATCCATTGCGAATGTTACATTAGCAGCATACGCGCCGTCATACCTTGCCTTATCCGGGATTTCAATCGTATCTCTACCATTGATCTGCGCCCAGCCGGAAAGACCCGGTCGTATATTATTAGCGCCGTATTTATCCCGTTCCTCAATCAAATCGTATTGATTCCAAAGCGCCGGGCGCGGGCCGATTATACTCATCTGGCCTGCGAATATATTGAATATCTGCGGCAGCTCGTCAAGCGAGGTATGGCGCAGGAATTTCCCGACTTTTGTTATGTATTGCTCCGGGCTTTCAAGCATGTGTGTCGGTGTGTCATGCGGCGTGCTCATTTTCATGCTGCGGAATTTAAGAATCTTAAACAGCTTTTTGTTCTTCCCGACTCGTTTTTGTTTAAAAAGAATGGGTCTGGGATCATCTATGGCAACTGCAACTGCAATTATAAAAAATGCCGGCGACAGTAGAATAATGCCAAATAATGAAAGAAATATATCCAGAAATCGTTTAAAAAACGTTTTGTACATATATTCAAACCTCGTAGCAAATTTTGGTTTAAATTGCACAGTTGATTTATGTTTGTCCTCAAAAGCTTTATTGGCTTGACTTTATAAAGCATATTCAAATGTGCCGTTGTTATGACACGCTTTCTAATTTTAATCTGGGCAAAGCAAAGCCTGAGTGCGCTGAAACATGAATGTTTCAGCGCACTTGATTGTTCAGACAATATTTCCCTGAAAGGAGGCTTATTCATTACATAATGTGCATATAGAGATACTGTAGATTTTTCAGTTGGGGCAAAAATTTGACTCTTAAGCATATTAAAACCTTTAGAGGAGGAGAGAACGATGGGCTAAATCTCAGAAATGGCAAGTTCGCTGACCCCTTATTTCGTTTGGCGTAATGTAAAAGGATTTAAATTAAAACAATTTAAATGAGGAGTAGTTTCTATGAGTAACGCTTTGACTTGTAAAAAGAAATTGAATCCGTGGTTCTACATAGTACTTATTATTATGCTGTACTTCTGCACCGGTTTTATGCAGTACAAGTTAAATCCAGTTTTAGTCTATCTGATGAAAAATATGGGAGTTGGAACTCCTGAGGGGGGAATGCTGACCTCCATCCCCAGCTTGGTTGCCTTGTTTGCCACCATCCCCCTCGCCCTTGTTTTGAACAAAACCGGTGCCCGCAAGATGGGTTTCATAGGTATGTTCGTAATCTTAATATCGTCCCTGCTTGGCACCTTTTTCCTCTCCAGTTATCCGATGCAGCTTTTATGCCAGGCTATTTACGGCTTCGGTCAAGCGGCGTTGAGCATAGTAGGCCCTTATGTTATAGTCTGCCTGTTCGCTCCTGAATTTCGCGGCAAGGCAAACGGCTTTTACATCACATCCGGTACAATTTCTCAGCTCGTGATGTACAATTTGGTTCCCCGCATTGTAACACCGACCGACCTTGCCCCCGCATGGTGGTTTACCACGATTTTCATTGTTGTGATGATAGTAATTTGGCACATTTTTTTGACCGACGAGGTTGCTCCACCGGCAGGAAAGAAATCCGGCGAAAAGCAGACTTTACTGAATACTTTGGCGGCACTAAAGAACCCAAAAATTTTACAGTTTTTCATTGGCAGCGTTTTCTTTATGTGCAGCGCTATAGCAGTTTTGGCTTTCACTCCCACTTATCTGGCAATGAGCAGGGGTATGGAAGTGGCTAAGGCAGCTTCGCTGGTTTCTGTCTGTGCAATCGTTGGCGCGTTTTCAACAGCTTTAGGGGGCTGGCTATCTGATATACTGCATACAAGAAAATGGATATACATCATAGCTATATTGTGGATGGCTATTTCACGTGTTCTGCTTGTAGTTCTGCCAATGGGTCTGGCTCTCAACATCACCATCTGGCTGCAGGGCATTCCCTCCGTCGCCATGGGACTGTTCTATACTGCTTCTGCCGATGTTATTGAAGGAAAAGACTATGCCATGTGCTGTGCGGCAATCAGCACCGGCACCAAGCTTGGCTCTTTCTTCGCAGCGTCCATTTTTGGAGTTTTGGTTGCAGCTGTCGGCTTCTCAACCTCCTACATAATTTATGCGGTTATAACTCTGGGCGCTCTGATTGGTGTCGGCACCGTTAAGGGAATTAAGTGAGCAGCCATTAGGTAATTGGCACGATGACCACAGCTACAATGTTTATCATTAATTATTAATGTGAGGAGATATTATGCTGACTCCCAGAGAAAACGTTA
>CAYQMY010000028.1:0-13790 GCA_964418735.1 uncultured Oscillospiraceae bacterium
GCACGATGCTAAAAAGGCATTCGAACTCGGCGCAGAAGGCATCGGCCTTTGCAGTACCGAGCATATGTTCTTCGAAGGCGACAGAATTGCCGCTTTCCGTGAGATGATCTGCTCTGACACTGTTGAACAGCGTGAAGCTGCACTTGAAAAGATCCTTCCGATTCAACAGAAGGACTTTGAAGAGATATATGAAGCTATGGAAGGCAGACCGGTAACCATCCGTTTCTTAGATCCTCCGCTTCATGAATTCGTACCGACCGAAGAATCTGATATTGCTGCTCTTGCAAAGACTCAGGGTAAAACCGTTGAAGACATCAAGAACATTATCACCAGCTTGCACGAATTCAACCCGATGATGGGTCACCGTGGCTGCCGTCTTGCCGTCACCTATCCGGAAATCGCGGCAATGCAGACCAGAGCCGTTATCGAGGCTGCTATAAATGTTCAGAAGCGTCACAGCGACTGGAAGGTCGTTCCCGAGATCATGATTCCGCTTGTTGGCGAAATCAAGGAGCTCCAGTACGTCAAATCCGTCGTTACAAAGACCGCTGACGAAATTATAGCTAAGTGCGGAATGGAGCTTCACTACAAGGTCGGTACAATGATCGAAATCCCGAGAGCGGCTCTTACCGCCGACGAGATCGCTACCGAAGCCGAGTTCTTCTCCTTCGGCACCAACGACCTCACCCAGATGACCTTCGGCTTCAGCCGTGACGACGCCGGAAAGTTCCTCGGCGCTTACTACGACAAGAAGATCTACGAGTCCGATCCGTTCGCAAGACTCGATCAGGTCGGCGTCGGTAAGCTTGTCGAGATGGCGGCAACCCTCGGACGCAAGACCCGCCCCGACATCAAGCTCGGCATCTGCGGTGAGCACGGCGGCGACCCCTCCTCCGTCGAGTTCTGCCATAGAGTCGGACTGACCTACGTTTCCTGCTCACCCTTCCGCGTTCCCATCGCAAGGCTTGCAGCCGCACAGGCCGCGCTGAAGGATAAGAAGTAAACTCATACGAAGAATAAATAAGCGGGGCATCGCGTCCGTAAGGCGCGATGCTCCGCCTTTTTGTTGCTATATTATACAAACTCATATATAATGCAAATAATAACAAAAGCCCTGTTCGTGTCAGACCTGCGGTGCCTTTACTCGAGGAAAGACAACAAGGTTTTTTTGGTAATAAACTGTTACATGAACGGAGCGTGTAATACCATGAAGGAATATGAGCTGATTACAGAAAACTATCAACCGTCCTGCGGTGGGAAGCCGCCGTTTCTGCATGATTTCTGTGAAATAGAAATCGATGACCCGGTTGCCTATGTAAAATCGAAGATGAAAAATCCCGAGCTTACTGTGGACCGCAGCGCTGATGGCACGATAGTGATTTATGCCGAAGAAAATGGGTACAGGACAAAATATATCTTTACTGAAATCTGAAATAAAACTAATAGCGCAGTTGCTAAATACGTAAATGTATTCAGCGACTGCGCACATTTTTTTATAAACAGTATTTTCGGAAGGTTAATTGCTGCCCCTCGGGGGGTTACACAGTCGGCGTTCCGCAATCCGGGCAGAATTTGCCCGAAACCATCTTGCGGCAGGTGGGGCAGAACCTGTCTCCCGAGGCGGAAGGTGTGCTCTCTGCTATTACCGGCTTACCACACTCCGGGCAGAACTTAATCGGCGTAGTGCTTCTTTTGCCGCATTGCGTGCAGACATATGCGGCGCCTTGAGCCTGAGCGCCCACTCCGCCTGCGTTCATAGCGCCGCCCATTTGCTGAGCTAGCTGAGCACCCATTGCGATTTGAGCGCCAAGAGTGGCTATTCCGCCGCCGTCGCCCCCTGCGTTTCCAAAGCTATCGGCCATTTGAACTGCAGCATACTTGCCCACATTCCCGATAAAGGCTTGACCTGCAACCTCTTCTGCTTTCTTTTGCACTTCCTCGGGATAGTTAATACTGAGTATGTTTACATCTACTGCCTTAAAACCGAAGTCACTGAGCTCCTTGTCAAGCTCCGCACAAATAGTCATGCCAAGCTTTCTGCTATTTTGCTGCAGGGCTATCAATACGTTGAGTCCGATTATCTGCTGCCCGCCCAGTATGGCTTCAGCAATAATGGGGCTTATTTCGCCCATTATTCTTTCGGAGATATCCTGCAGAGAGTAAGTGTCCTTTACGCCTGCAACCTTTTCGATAAATCTGCCGTAATCCTGAATCTCAAGAATCAGGTTTCCGTTGCAGCCGACAGGGATACCCGAGGGCACCTCAGCCGTTGGAATCATCAGCCTCTGCCTCGTGCCCCAGGGCAAAAGCAGCTGCTTGCTGTTTATAAAGTATACCTCGGCTCTCATCCCCGTATCGCCGCGCAGGCTGAAAACGCCCTTAAGCGTGGAGAGGAACGGAACTATCTCCGACGCAATACCGTATGTACCCGTCTGCTCAAATACGCCCTCGACTGCGCCGTTTGCATAAAATATCGCTTTCTGGCCCGGACGGATTATAAGCTTAGCGTCCTTTTTTATTTCATTTGCAGGCCATTTGAAAAAAAGCATGTCGTCTCTGAATTCCTGCCATTCAATAGTATCCTTGCCCTGTCCGAACCATGCCATAATTTATTCCTCCATCATTCTTTTTTCAGTATAGGTTTATGTATTATACGCTTTGTCCGTTAGTGCAGGCCAAAAAAATGGCAAACAGTATAAGAACTGATATAACCACGGTTAAAACTATCTTGATGGCGCTATAAGGCCGCTTTCCCGAGACACTTCCCGTCTCGCCGTTTACAAAATAGTGATATACCTTTCCTGCGTAGGAGTAAGCCGAGCTCCACACCGGAAGCAGTACATGCTTGTAGGTGACGCTTTGATACTCAATTTTGACATTATGTAAATCTTCCCTGTCGTAGCTTCTTAATATGTCCTGTGTTGCGAGTGAGCGAAGCCTATTGCGAACGACCGACTGCGCTGACTCAAAGCCCTTGTCTGCCTTGATTTTGTAAATCTCGGTATAAAATCCGGACAAATAGGACGGGGAATATGGCACTGTTTTTTCCACCGTGTCAAAGGGGAGTATTCCGCGGATTTCCTTCTCCTTTTCAGAAGCGCAGACCAGAATGTCATTAAAGCTGTCGTATACTTCACCGGAAACATGGTACCAGTCCGTCTCGGTATGTGTCTTTCCGTCCTTATCCTTGACTGTTCGGTTTCTGCCGCCGCGGCCCGTGTAGTAGCCTTTGGCATCGGCGTCATAGGTCCAGAAAGGAAGGTACATGCCCTTCAGCGCACCCTCACAGTAGCTCTTCTTAAACTTGTTGGGGGCAAACCAGCGGGATTTCACCCAACTTCTAAATTTTTGAGAGGCTTCCTTTTCGTCAATCTGAAAGGGAATAATGCCCTCGGGCGGTATGCCTGCGGCTTGCTTTACCTCGGCAAGCTGAGTTGAGGCGCACATTGGGCATACGGCAGAAACCTGATGCTCGTCAAATGTAATCTCAAAACCGCAGTTTTGGCAGCGGACAGCGGCAAGCCCTTCAAAGGGAGTAACCCTGCTCTCGCGCTCTGCGTATTCGCTGAAATCATATTCGCAGACCTCGTCGGATAGTGACTCTGGCTCGTATTTTGCTCTGCAGGAAGAGCACCTGAATTCTTTGCTTCCAATATCATATTTGATGGTTCCGCCGCAGCTTTGACAGACAAAGGTTTTTGCTTCCACTTCAGTTTTATTTAATGTTTCTGTTGTTTCCATTTTGTACCTCCCGTAAAAAGAGTGAGCTACCTGTAAGCATTTCTTGTATTATACAAAAATTACTATAAAAATACAATAATATACCCTATTAAAAAACAGTATAATTACGAATATATATTACAGGCGAAAGAAAAATAACAAGAAACATAAGGCGGTGAGGGGAAATTAGTACTAATATCGAGATTGCTGCCGAAAGGCCGGAAGAGCTGATAGAACGCATGAGGGGCGGAGAGCCTGAGCTTCGAGATCGTTTGATTAATACATATTGGAACTATATTCTGATGACGGTTTCAAAGCTTCTGGGCAAAAATGCCGCATCAACCGACGAATTCAGTATTGCGCTTGAGGCTTTTAACGAAGCTATCGACTGCTTTAACAGCAGCAAGAACAAAAGCTTTATTAATTTTGCGGGGCTTGTGATCAACAGGCGTGTTATCGATCACTTCAGAAAAAACAAAAGGTTTGATTCCGAATATCCCTTTTCATCCTTTGCCACCGAGGGGAATGTTGATATGGCAGAAAGGCTTTCATCCTGCAAGCCCGCTCCTATGGCGGAAAAATATGAAATTCAGGAAGAGATAATGGAGTTCAAATCGGCGCTCTCGGGCTTTGGAATAACAATTGAAGCCCTTGTCAATATCGCTCCAAAGCACTCAGATACAAAAGCAATGTGCGTGGAAATTGCAAAAATGCTTGCAGAAAATGATGAGCTTGCAGAAAAAATGATTAATGAAAAGCGGCTTCCGATTGCAAACATTCTGGACGCTTCAGCTTAAGCCGTAAGATGATAGAAAAAAACAGGAGATACATAGTTGCGCTGTTTATTATCTTGAAAAGCGACATGGAAATCATAAAGGGATACATTGATTCATATAGGAAGGGGGCCGGGTTAAGGTGATATATACTGGCACCATAATGGAAATATCGGGAAACAAGACCTATGTCTTTACATCTGAGTGCGATGTTGTTGCAATCAAAAGCAATAAAGATTACATAACAGGACAGCAGCTCACATTTTCAAGCAAGGACATCTGCATCGAGGTCAAGCTGCCTCGTATAAGCTTCAGCAAGGGCTTTATAGCCGCGGCCGCCGTTTTTATTCTAATGCTTTCAACGCTGCTCTATACAGTGATTACAAACGGCTCATTTCTGCTTTTTGAAAAAAAGCCCGTGGCTCTGATTTCGGTTGACATAAATCCCAGCATTGAACTCCGCGTAAACAAAAACGGCAAAATTGTCGATGCGGTATCTGGGAACGACGAAGGCAAGAAGATACTGGAGTCCTTGGATTACAAGAACAAGCCCGTTGAGGAAGAAATAAGCAAAATTATCAGCCTCGCAAAGGAAAAGGGCTATATCGCCGAAGGCAAAACCGAGGTTCTGGTTACGGGAGCCCTCTATCCCGGAACACAGCCAAGCTCCGGCTCCTTTGAGGAAAAGCTTAAAGGGATTCTTGATTCCCTTGAAAAAGATAAGGACGCAGACGTCATCGCATTATATATAAATGATCCTGAAATCATCTCTGATGCCGAGGGAAAGGATGTATCCATAGGTAAGCTCGCGCTTTACCAATACGCCCAAAGCAACAACATACAGCTAAGCCTTGAGGAGATAAAGACCGGCAATATAAGTGAGCTTTTCGACAAGCTGAAAGCAGACGCAAAGGATTACTCTCTCGCGCCCTCAGAATCCGCTGAGCCTAAGGACAGCGCTATAAATACCGATAGCTTTGCGGCAAATGTCAGCGTCGCGGAAGGCGACGGAAAGCTTATAGTCAAATGGAATAAAGCCCCGTCTGAAAACGGATTCTCCTTCTACAAGGTTGTTGCCTCCGCTTCAAACAGCAGCCCAGCTTACCCCGAGGACGGCTACGCACTGGTCATAAGCGACATAAGCGCAACGGAAGCTGCCTTAAATTCGGGCTGCGAGTACCACGGCGGAGATGTCGGCGGCGTGCTTAGCGGCGGAAAAGCTTACTACATAAGCGTAACCTATGTTTACGATAATACCAAAATACGAGGAAACGCGGTGCGGGCAACTATGCCGATAATTACACAGGAGCAGCCGAAGCCAACGGAAAAGCCCGCGGTATATACACCTGCCCCAACACCTGCACCAAGCTCCTTCTACCCGAATCTCTCAGTCAGCTCGTCAAATACGGAAATGTACTTTTCATGGACTCCAATCGGAGCCTCGTCAATACAATACAACGGCACGTCATACAGCGGTTTTCAATACTACAAGGTCGTCGCCTCGCAGACCAATCTCAACCCGGTTTACCCGAAGGACGGCTACCTATATTACTCGTCTGATGAATCATCATCAGACTGGTCGGTTGATGTTTCAGGTGAATCCTACAATCAGTCGCCGAAGCTCGAATCGGGAAAAACCTATTATTTCAGCATCACCTATGTCTTTAAAAACGGCAAGTTCAGCTCAAACACCGTGCAGTACAAGGTGCCTGAATATTCCATTCCCACGACAGTACCCACTCAGACAGTACCCACGCAGCCCTCAGCCGCTCTGTCGGTTTCCTCCAGCGGAACGACCATGAGCTTCTCTTGGTCAAAGGTTGCGGCAAGTTCAGTCACATACGGCGGAACCACATATAAAAACTTTAATTATTACAAGATCGTAGCCTCCCAAACAAATCCCAATCCTGTCTATCCGAAGGACGGTTACCTTTATTACTCGTCTGATAAATCGACGACTGACTGGTCGGTTGATGTTACAGGCAAGTCCTATAATCAATCTCCGAAGCTTGAGTCGGGAAAGACCTATTATTTCAGCATTACCTATGTCTTTGACAACGGTAAGTTCAGCTCAAACACCGTGCAGTACAAGGTGCCTTGACGTTTAAGCGAACCGCAGCATGTAATAAAAAAACACCATAACCAGCTTTAAGCAGTCGGTTATGGTGTTTTTAATGCGGCAAATTACTTTTCAAACCTTTGCGAATATCTCTCCAAATCCGCTTTAATCTGTTCGCAGCGCTCACCCTCGGCAAGCTTCGGCTGGCAGTCCTCAATTATGACAGGAAGCTCTTCGGTGCTGATTATTCCGTTTTTGCCCACGGTTAAGCGCAAAATCACCGCTTCGTCCGTTCCATATGGAATTTGTCTGTCGAACACAAAGTTGCCGATGCTGTAATAAATCGGTGTGCCTTTATAAATCTCCTTGCCCTGAAGAACATGCGGATGTGTCCCAACTACAAGGGAGGCTCCGGAGTCGACCGCCGCGTGTGCGATTTCGATTTGGGAATCTAAAATATCGTTTCTGTACTCAAGACCCCAGTGAAAGTAAGCTATCAGAAAGTCGCACTGCTTAGCCGCATTTTTAATTTCACTTTTCATCTCGTCAAGCTTATCTTCCCGTACGAACGCAATCGCTCCGCTATCTCCGCCACAATCCTCCGGAGAAAGAGCGCAGTAAGATAAGAAACCTATTCGGACACCGTGTTTCTCAATAAAGCAGGGCTTTAGCTCTTCACCGATCCCCCTTGCTCCGGCATACGAAATTCCGGAATCTTCGAGAGCCTTTAGTGTGTCCGAAAGCCCTGCTCCGAGATAATCCATAACGTGGTTATTCGCGAGGGCCAGAGCATCAAAGCCTGCTGATTTCATCTCTGCGGCGATGTCGGGGTCAGCGCGAAACACAAATTCCTTTGTCGCGGCAACGCCGCCTTTAGTCAGCGCACATTCGAGATTTGCGATAGTTATATCGTCCGTACTAAAAAGTTGTGAGACGCCTTTTAAGGGATAGTCCGCGCCGTTTTTCGCCATCGCTCTTTTCACGTCTCTGTCCAGCATTACGTCTCCCGCGATTGAAATCACAGCGTTTTGCCGGCTCGTGACCGCGAATACAGCGACTGATGCAGCGGCAAAAATGAAAAGCACCGCCACAAAAAGTCTTACTCCTTTTCTCATCCCGCCTTGTACTGCACATTCGGAGCCGGAACCTTCATGGCTTCACCCGCCATAAAGCTGGAGCTTACGGGCGGGCGCTCCGGCGCCGTTTTATTCTTAAGCATCTTCTGCCACTCCTCGTCGGTCAGCCGCTTTTGCGAAACGAATTCATAGTAGTCGAACATTGCTCCGCGCGTAAGATAAAGCTTTCCTTCAATCGGCACGATCACATATATTTCGGCCGCCGATCCGACAGCCTCCTCGAGATATCCGCCGGGAATCGCCGTATGCACATCGGCTATTACCGCCATGTTGCGGTCGGTTTCCGATGTGATTTGATGCCACTTTTCCGCGTTTTCGACACAGTTTGTTGTAAGGCTCTCAAGCGTACCGCCGAAATACTCCAAAGTCCTATATTCCTTTTCCGTTAGGGCTTCACCATTTAACTCCTTAATTGAGCAGTCGCGCAGGAAGGCCAGCATCTTCTCAAATCTTTCGCAGACAAACTTAATATTTTCCGGCAAAATTCCGCGTGCCGAAAGGTTTTCCCGCGAGTAGGCGGTAAGCCAGAGCAGGCGGTTATAAAGCTCGGCGTTCGGCTCTACATACTCGACAACCAAGGGGTCTTCTCCGCCGCCTTTTTCTGCGGCCGAGCCCTTAGCGTAAAGAATCGTGTCGTGCCTCATTTCGGACCAGCTTCCGAGAGCGGTGGAGAGCGACTTATCCTGCCAAGCAGTATTTCGCATGAACATCGGGTAGCCCTCACCGTATTCTCCGGTCAATGAGTTCTGCGTCCACAGCCAGCCGTAATACATGTTGGAGCGCCAGGTTGAATCAGGCAGGGCTTTAAACTTTGCTGTCATGCGCTCAAAGTTCTCGGTGTATTCCGGCCATTTTTCTGTAGGTTTTAAATATATAGATATCAGCTCTGCCGCACGTTTTGACCCAAGTGTGGCAAACACATCAAGTCCGCTAGGAAATGCGCGCCCGGTAAACGGAGTCAATTCCGGCTCGCAAAGCTCCTGCAAAATTTCTGAGTCGGGTATGTAGCGCTGGCCCATAAACCGAAACTGCGGCCCTTCGGGAACATTTAAGCCATTGGCCTTCGCAAGATCGTTTTTAGCGTTTATCTGAGGTTTGGGAAGCTTTTCGATACCTTCGTAAAACTTTCCGAGCTTTTCGGTGTCAGATAAGTCGTTTAAGGCTGGGTCTTCTCCAAAAACCTCTCCAATTATCCCCGCAAGCTGATAGGGGGTAAAATCGTCGGCCGCGCCCACAAAAAAGCTGGTGGGGCTATAGATGTTCTCCCAAAGCTCGCCGCCCTCAGCCTCCGGCAGTCTGCAAAGAGCCGCCGTTATTATAATTGAGCGAATCGCTGACTGGGTATCGCGAGTTACGCCGTCGGTCTTATACATTGGGAAGGGAATCGTTCCGTACCAAGTCATGCCCTTGAAGTATTTTTTCAGCTCCTCGCTCCTTGTATAGTGCCCTCGCGGAACAAATAAAGAGTAGTCAAGATCGTAGCCGAAAAGCGGAGAGTTGAACCTCCAACCCTCCATTCCCAACGGATTTCGGTCAGCATCGTTGGCCGCGTTAATATACTCCATTTCCTTGTCTACAATCGCCTTTACCTCCTCCGGAAAATCCGAGGGCAGCGCTCCTCCGAAGGCGAGCTGCGCGACCCCGAAGTATCCGAGCGCTGTCATTGCCTCAGTCTTGACAGACGTATCGGTGATCGCGTCATATTCCTTTTGAAGCTGGATAAGCATGTTGTTGGTCAGCCTTAATGCAGTCGGATAGAGCGTGATGCCCTCGACGCTTCTCAGTGTATAGTCGTAAAAAACGTGATAAACCTGTAAAACCGAGTCGGTCGTCACAAAGCTCGGAATGTACCTATAATCGTTTTCCTCATAAATGTAGAAAAGCTGCTCTCGGTTCGTTGACGTAGCGAAAAAGCCGTTTGAAGCAAGCTTAGCCTTTTGTTCCTCCGTCAGATTAGGAAACTGGCTGAGGTTTTCGACGTTTGAAAGATCGGGGCTGATTGAATAGTCGGCAACCTTGGGGGTGACATTAACAGGATCATAATCCGAACCTACCTTGCCGAACTTCGGCTCAAAGCTCAGGTTTGCCGCTTTGACTTCCGGAGTGCTTGTCGGCGCAGGCGACGCAGTAGCATCCGGCGACGGACTGGGACTGTTTGTCGTTAGCGCTGCGCTAGGCGAAGGCGAGGATGCGGCATTATCTTCTCCGCTGCCTGCGGCGCAGCCTATAAACAAGGCTGCCGAGATGGCAAGTGACGCTAATCGGCGGATGTATTTTTTGTGCTTCATAAAAACCCTCCCTGCGCTGACGCGCAAATTAATTATTAGATATAAGCTTTTCGCCGTCTAAACGGAAATTCAGGGCTATTGTCTTGTCCTTGTTAATATATGTGACTCTTGTTTCTCTTTTTTCACTCGTATTGATATCAAATATCAGCCTGACGTCAAACGCCTCCGACTGGGCAAGCATTTCAAACCCAAAGTCTCTCCAGTCGTAAGCGGCCAATACGCGCTTGCCGTCCTCAAGCTGTTCTACCGATACGATTTCGTCAATACCGTCCGAGTCGATGTCACGCAAAACGTAATCGTCAAAGGGACGGGACAGCCTTGACCCTAGCCACATTGGAATTAGGTTTCCGTCAACTAAATTAAAGAAAAACGGACGCTTTGCCATAATAGGATGAAACTCAGCCGTTTTGTAAACGCAGACCGCAACCTCGTTTAAGCCGTCTCCGTTTACGTCTCCGAGCTGTACCTTAAGCGGCTTAATCGCGGCAAGGTCAATGCGGTATTTTATCTTTTCGGGCGTTATGTAGCCAAGTTTCTCTAAATCGCCTGGGGCAGAAGCGTCGCAAACCAGTAAATAGCCGCCGTGGCGGTCACCTGTTTCAAGACTGCCCTCACCCGCTATCGCCAGAAACTCCGGCCTACCGTCATTATCCGCATCGCCTGCGCAGCATGATACGATATCTCGCAGCGGGACGGCCCCCTCGGGTATTCGCGAAAGCCAAAAGGCAGATATCAGCGAAAGCAGCATTATGAAAACAAATACTATAACTCTTTTCTGCCAGACCTTCATTTTGACAGCATGCCTCCTTATCGGCGTTCCTTGAAGTTATTTATCTTAATAACTATTATAATCCGCTGCATTTGTGTTTTCCAGTACTTTGAAAAATTTATTTTGATATACTGCACGCAGGAAAGTCTGTTTTATATAGAAAAATCGCCGATATGTTTTTAGTAATATCGGCGGATTCTCTTTATTTTTTTATGATTAAGGCCGCGCAGAAGAATATGCGACTCGTCACAATGCATAAATCTTGCTTCATAATTTGAAAGATCGGATGTCAACACGAATCATTCAGATTCTTTTGCACACTTTTTTTTTGATTTTCATAGAAATTCACTTTAATGCAGTAATATACACAAAAAATGTCGATAATATTTTGTAGGCGGAGGTGAGACCACTTGTCGAAACTAGGTATTGACAAATACAAAGATGAGTTCCACAAAATCAGAGTACGGCACAATCTAGAAAACTGTGTTCACGTAGGAATATTGCTTTTGATACTTGAAGTAATATTGATGGTGGTGGATTTGACAGTTTACATCCCTTTTTGGAGTGGGAATCCTTCGTATGTTTATTTATTTTATTCGCACATTATAATTACTGCGGTTCTTATTATCTGGCTTGCACTTTCAAAATCAATAATAAACCAAGGGAGCATTTTGATTGGAAAGATTGCTTATTATTCTTTAATAACAATTGTCCTGTACTGGGGTGTCTTTCTGGGTTTAAATGATTTGTTCATAAGCGGACAGGTCTCTTCCTATATTATCGGCGTGTTCGGCATTGCTGCAATAATCTATATCGGTCCAGTGACAGCGCTTTTTACATTTTCTATGGTTACTTTAATTTTTATTGCCGGTCTTATCTATTTTGAAAAAAATACCGGCATCTTGCTCAGCCATATTATCAACATTTCAGTTGTCGGCATAATATCCTATACCGTCTCAAGAATACGGCTGACAAGTCTGCTAAGTGATTTTTTGACTAACAAAGAACTTCTGATAAGTAAAACAAGAACCGAGGAGGCCTATAGGAAGCTCGAAGAATCCAACAAAAAGCTAAAAAGCGAAATAAAAGAAAGACTCATCGCGGAAGAGAAAATTGCACATTTGATATATTATGATGCTTTAACCGGAATATACAACAGAAAGAAAGTAATGGAAGATGTGCAGCTTTTTCTGGACACCGACGAGAAATTTGCTATTTTGTTTATCGATCTTGATAAATTCAAAGAAATAAATGACAAGTACGGTCACGAAGCAGGCGACTGCGTGCTTAAGGTTGCTGCAGCGCGTTTGCAGAGTATTATTTGCCCGAGCGATACCATAAGCCGGATAGGCGGAGACGAGTTTATAATAATTTTAAGGAGTTGGGATGACGCCGCTTACACACAAGAGCTTGCAGCAACAATTATAAAGGAATTGAGTATGGTTATTACCATTAACGGAAATCAGTTTAATATCGGTGCGAGTATCGGTATAAGCCTTTTTCCAAGTCACGGAGCAGACGCCGATACGCTTATAAGCAAAGCGGACATGGCAATGTATCAGGTAAAGAAAAGAGGCGGCTGCGGATTCTTTATATATAATGAAAGCAAACCACACTTCGTGCTTCAGCCAAACTAAGCATGTCATTAAAATATAAGAGGACACGGCAATTTCGCCGTGTCCTCTTCAGACTGTCTTTAGCTAGAGAAAATCGGATGCCGCTAGACGGTTTTATATCGTTGCGCTCGCGTGCCTTGTTACGTGGCAACCCATATTAACAACGCAGGGCATTCCCGCGATATGCGTGGGCGAGACGTCTATGTTAACAGCAAGCGCGGTATACCGTCCGCCGAAGCCCTGTGGGCCAATTTTGAGCTTATTAACCCTGTCAAGTGCCTTGCGCTCCATTTTTGCATAGAAGTCGTCCGAATTTCTTGTATCCACAGGCCTTAGCAGCGCCCGCTTTGCAATCAGGGCCGCACGCTCTATGGTTCCTCCGAGTCCGACGCCGACAACCACCGGCGGACAGGGATTAGAGCCTGCGTTTTTCACAGTTTCAACTATAAATTCTATAACCTCATCAGGCGTCGAGGAGGGTAGAAGCATCTTCATCGCGCTCATGTTTTCGCTTCCGAAGCCCTTGGGTGCAACGGTAAGCCGTATCCTGTCCCCCTCAACAAGCTGCACATTAAGCATAGCAGGGGTATTGTCGTTTGTGTTTACACGCCTGAGAGGATCCTTAACCACAGAGCAGCGCAGAAGCCCCTCTACATAGCCTTTTCGGACGCCCGCGTCCACGGCGTCGGAAAAAAGGCCGCCTGTGATATGAACGTCCTGTCCTATCTCGGCGAAGACCACAGCCATTCCCGTATCCTGACAGATAGGAAGCTTTTCGGCTGCTGCGTATTTAAAGTTTTCCACCATGTCCATAAGCGCGCCTCTGCCGGCGTCCGAAGACTCGGTTTCTGCGCAGGACTCGAGAATTATGCCTATGTCCGGCGACAGCACCGTGTTTGCCCTCACACAAAGCCGGGCGACAGTTTCCGCAATGGTCTCAACACTAATTTCACGCATATTAGATCCGCCTTTAATAATTTTTGATGTACGACAAAAGTTGTCTTCTTTCGCCGATATTTGCTATTTACATTTTATGGAATTTGTAGTATATTTTAATCACAGCTTATCCAATGGCATTGGGGGAGGCACACGGCGCCTTTCTCAATCCGCCTCAGCAACGATGGCGGTTCATATCTTTATCCCACAACCCCATTTGGCGGATCGTCTCAGACGGTCCGCACCTTTTTTTGCTCTAAACGCACATTAATTATAAAAGGGCGGTGAAAACACCGCCCTTCAGACTTTGAAAACCCTCGAAGGGCATTTAAAATCTATTTTTCCGGCGGCGTGTACGTCGAAAAAATACCACAGCCCGCGCGTTCGTGCGCGACCGGGGGTATCGCGGCTTTGCCGCGTATCTAGGTAACCACTGATTTAATCCGACATTACCATCTTGGCGGGTCTAGCATCCCCACTCATCGTTAAAAAA
>CAYQMY010000029.1:0-13555 GCA_964418735.1 uncultured Oscillospiraceae bacterium
CCGCCGAGGTCGCGGCGGAAGCGGTCCTTGTCGAGCTTCATGTGGGTTGTGCTGTCCCAAAGGCGGCAGGTGTCGGGGGAAATCTCGTCCGCCAGTACTATTTTGCCGTCTGCTGTCTTGCCGAACTCCAGCTTGAAATCGACGAGCTCAATGCCGTGCTCGAGCAGGTATGCGGAGAGAAAGGCGTTGACCTTAAGAGCGTAGTTGGCGATAGTTGAAAGCTCCTCTTCAGTGGCAAAGTTCATCGCGAAAATGTGGTACTCGTTGACCATCGGGTCGCCGAGAGCGTCGTCCTTGTAGGAATACTCGATGACGGGTCTTGAAAGCTTTATGCCCTCTTCAACTCCGAGACGCTTTGAAAGCGAGCCGGCAGTGATGTTTCTGACAATAACCTCAAGCGGAACAATGGTGACCTTCTTAACGAGAGTTTCGCGGTCGGAGAGCTCTTCGACGAAGTGAGTCGGGATGCCCTGCTTCTCGAGAAGTCCCATCAGGAAGTTTGTCATGCGGTTATTTACAACGCCCTTGCCTATAATTGTACCCTTTTTTTCGCCGTTAAAAGCGGTGGCGTCATCCTTGTAATCTACGATGCATAGGTTGGGGTCATCTGTAGCGAAGACTTTTTTTGCCTTGCCTTCATAAAGCTGCTCCATTTTATTCATAACAGTATCCTCCGTATATTGAAATATTTTTTATAATTTTTTCTGAAGTTCCGCGTCCTTTTCGAGCACAGCCTTGTGCATCGAAACTCTTTGCTTATTGAGCTTTTCGGCAAGCTGCTCATCGGCAAGCGAAATAATCTGAGCCGCGAGCATTGCGGCATTATACGAGCCATCTATGGCTACGGTGGCAACAGGAAGACCCGAGGGCATTTGCACAGTGGACAAAAGAGCGTCAAGTCCGTCGAGAGTGGAGGATTTGACGGGAATGCCAATGATGGGGAGGGTTGTCTGAGCCGCAAGCGCACCCGCAAGGTGAGCTGCTTTTCCGGCGGCAGCTATGATTACTCCGAAACCGTTTTCGCGTGCGCCCTTCGCAAAGGCCGCGGCTTCAACAGGGCTTCGGTGAGCGGAGTAGACATGGGCTTCAAACGGGATTTCAAGCTCCTTCAGCAAATCAATGGCAGGCTGTACAGCGCCTAAGTCACTGATGCTGCCCATAACAAGTCCGACCTTTTTCATGTTTGTGACCTTCCTTTCAAAACGCACCTAGATAAGTTTGAGATTGATTTCAAATGTCAGTCTGTCGATAAACTCCCTCACAGGGAAATTTAAATCATTTATCCGGGAATTCACTTCTCGGAAAAATACCACAGCCCGCGCAAATCGTGCGCGACCGGGGGTATCGCGGCTTTAGCCGCGTATCTAGGGGGAATTGGATTCCCCCTAGAAGTTTGAGATTTTCAAACTTTTTCCTCCGATAGAAAAGTTTAGGCGCAGTGTGTTTACACTACGCCTAAATAATTAAAATATGCAGTTATAATTGGCCGCAATTATGCCAAAACAGGATGCAAAAGGGCCTTTTCCGACGCGGGATCGGCTATAGGAATAATGCCATAGACATGATGATTCAACACAAAAAACTGTATCAAAAAGCACGCAGACCCCACCCCTTTCGAGACAATTATATTAAAAGTATACCACGCAAATCTTACAATAATCAACTTAAAAACTTAATAAAACCATAATTCAGCCTATTCCATAATAAACACAAATTCTTGTAAAGTTTTATGTCTAAATTGACAATGGGAAGGGGGTTTGCATGGTCGCTTTGTAAAATTTGTAGCTATTTACTTTTCGAAAAGCTTGTTTGCGCGCTCGCGCATCAAAAGCTCGTACTCGTCTTCTGTTTTGTCGAGAACAATATTGTGTTGGCTCGGTTTTCCGGTGGAGTTATCGAACAAAGTAAATAGAGGAGGCCCCAAAGCGGAGAGACTCCTCTAAAGAAAGTACGAAATTTTTGAGGGTTATTTGGAAACAATCTCCTCGGCCATCTTGGCCGCACAGCTTACAAAGCCCGAACAAAGACGATGCTTTTCCTCGTCGCTGTAGGACTCTGCCTTTTCAAGAAGATCCCTGCATATAAAGGATTCGTTCTCGGCCTTGAATCTGGCCGCGAGCTCCTGAATCATTTCTCTTTGAACCGCCTTGGCGTCCAAATCCCCGGGGGCGGTGTTTCCACGCTTTAGTCCTGCTATGGCAAACATTGCGGTAACGGCGCCGCAAACCTCGTGCAGACCACCCATTCCGCCGCCGAAGGAGGAAGAGAGCTTTAAACCGGTTTCAAAATCTATACCGAGCTCCTCACAGAAGGCAGTAAAGACCGCCTGAGCGCAATTATAACCCTGGTCAAAAAGTTCGACAGCTTTTTGTGAATGATTTATCATGTCATCATTTCCTTTCGGCAATTATTAATATATATAGTAACTGACATTTGGATGATTGTCAATTTTTTTTGCATGTTATTGACAATAAATCTAAAAGGTTCTATAATACATCTTGTGTTTACCGCAATATATTTATCTAATATATTGTGGTTTTAGAATCTTATAGATAAGGCAGGCTGGGGCTATGTTAACAAAAATAGTAAAGAGAGACCGTTCTTGCGTACCGTTTAAAAAGGAGAAAATTGTTCTGGCGATTTTTAAGGCCGCGACGGCTGTGGGCGGAAACGACTTTACCACTTCTGAAAAACTTGCGGAAGAGGTAGTTGAAATTGCGGAGCAGCGTTTTCCCGAGGGAATGATTGATGTTGAGGCTATACAGGATATAGTTGAAAAGGTTCTTATCGAAAACGGTCATGCCAGAACCGCCAAAGCCTTTATACTTTATCGTGAGAAAAGGCGCTCCGCCCGCGAGTCAAACGCTCTTATCGGAGCGACAATAAATATGTTTACAGACTACCTGAACGATCAGGACTGGCAGATTAACGAAAACGCGAATACTCAGAAATCCATAAACGGCCTCAACAATTATATTCGCGAGGCCTTTACCAAGAACTTTTGGCTGCACGAGGTCTACCCTGAGGAGGTCAGAAACGCCCATATGTCCGGCGAAATCCACCTCCACGACCTCGGCTTTTTTGGCCCCTATTGCGCGGGCTGGGATTTAAGGCAGCTTCTTATGAACGGCTTCGGCGGAGTGCCGGGCAAGGTCGAGTCCAAGCCCGCAAAGCATCTGCGCGCATTTCTCGGGCAGATCGTTAACTCCACATTTACTACGCAGGGCGAAAGCGCAGGAGCGCAGGCTTGGTCGTCCTTTGACACCTACTGTGCGCCGTTTATCAAATACGACAAGCTTGACTATAAAACTGTAAGACAGGCACTGCAGGAGTTTATCTTTAACCTGAACGTCCCGACCAGAGTCGGCTTCCAGTGCCCGTTTTCCAATCTGACCTTCGATATTATCGTACCGCGTACTCTTAAGGATGAGAATGTCATTCTGGGCGGAAAGATAATGCCCGAGAAGTATTCCGACTTCCAGAAGGAAATGGATTTGTTCAATATGGCGTTTTGCGACGTCATGATGGAGGGAGACTCCAAGGGACGGGTATTCACCTTCCCGATTCCCACAATAAACGTAACTAAGGATTTCGACTGGAACAGCCCCGTAATCGAAAAGTTTATGGAGATAACCTGCAAGTACGGAATTCCCTATTTCTCGAACTATGTCAATTCCGACCTGTCGCCTGAGGACGCGCTCTCAATGTGCTGCCGCTTAAGGCTTGACACAAAGGAGCTTCGCAAAAGGGGCGGCGGCCTTTTCGGTTCGAACCCGCTCACCGGCTCTATCGGCGTCGTTACCATAGACCTTCCGAGACTAGCCTATCTCTCGAAAACCGAGTCGGAGTTCCACACCAGGCTTTGGCAGCAGATGTATATAGCCAAAAACAGCCTTGAAATCAAGCGCAAGGTCATTGAGGAGCAGACCGCGAAGGGGCTTTACCCCTATTCGGCAAACTTCCTAAAGGACGTCAAAAAGAGAACTGGGTACTACTGGTACAACCACTTCAATACAATAGGACTCGTCGGCATGAACGAGGCTTGCCAGAACCTTCTCGGCGCGGACAAGGATTTAACTACGCCCGAGGGGCAGGAGCTTGCCATCAGAACGCTTACGTATATGCGCGATGTAATTAAGGACATTCAGGACGAGACCGGACACTACTACAATCTTGAAGCCACGCCCGCGGAGGGCACCAGCTACCGTCTGGCGAAGCGCGACAAGGAGCGCTATCCCGACATCATCACGGCCGGTGACAATATACCCTATTACACCAACTCATCCCAGCTGCCCGTCGGCTTTACCGACGATATCTTCGAAACGCTTGACCTGCAGGACGAGCTTCAGTCGCTTTACACGGGCGGTACCGTTTTGCACCTCTACCTCGGAGAGGAAATTAAAGACACTGAGGCCGCGAAAAACCTTATAAAGAAGGCTTTTACAAAGTATAAGCTCCCATATATTTCACTGACACCGACCTTCTCTGTCTGCAATGACCACGGCTATATATCCGGGGAGCACTACAACTGCCCGGAGTGCGGAAAGTCCGCTGAGGTCTGGAGCCGCGTTGTCGGCTACTTAAGGCCAGTTCAGAACTTCAACACCGGAAAGAAGGAAGAATACCTGCACCGCAAAAAGTATGTGCTGAAGGTGTAAAGTGATGACTATTTCCGGTATGGTTAAAAGCTCCTTCGTTGATTATCCGGGGCAAATAGTCTGTGTGCTCTTTGTGCCGGGCTGCAACTTCGATTGCTTCTACTGCCACAACAGGCAGCTGATTGACGGTACGGAAGATGTCATTAGTCCGGAATATATTGCGGATTTTTTGAAAAAAAGGGTCGGAAAGCTCGACGGAGTTGTAATAAGCGGAGGCGAGCCGACGCTGCAGCCGGACCTTATTCCGTATATGAAGAGCATAAAGGAGCTGGGATACAAGCTTAAGCTTGATACGAACGGCTCCTCTCCGGAAATTGTGCGGCGGGTTTTAAGCGAGGGTATATGCGATTATTTTGCGGTCGACTACAAGGCACCCCGTGACCGATACGAGGAAATATGCGGCGATGCTGCAAAGGCCGGCGATGTTCTTGAAACGATAGCCATACTTTCGGAAAGCGGCGCTGAATTTGAAGTGAGGACAACCGTCATACCCCAGCTCGGCGTGAGCGATTTAACCCAAATGGCAAAGGAGCTTCCCGCCCTGCCGAGATATGTCCTTAACCCCTATCGCAAGCCGGAGAGCTATTTGCCGTGCGATGAGGACAGGGTTAATAAGACACCGTATACTAAATCGGAGATAAAGGGGCTTGAAGACGCTCTTCTTAAGTACCAGCCGAACATAATAACCTCATAAAATACGCAAAGAACCGCAGTTTTCATGCTGAAAACTGCGGTTCTTAGACTTACTGACTGAGGCCTGCGGTGAAACCGCAGGCCTCTAAATTGCTTAATCCAACAAAGTAGGTATTACCAGAGAGACACTCTGTCCTCCGGTGCGACATACATGCCGTCTCCGGGCTGAATGTCAAAGGCCTGGAAGAATTTTTCCTGCGACGTCAAGGTTAGACCACCGCGAAGCTTATTAGGCGCGTGTACATCGATACGGGCGAGGTACTGGCGCATCTCGCGTGGATAATTGCAGTACCATATTTTTGCCATGCTGGTATAAAGCTTCTTGTAGTCGGGGTTGCTGATTGAGCTGGCAACCTGAGTTACGCAGGCCACGGCGCCAAGATCCGCGATGTTTTCGGATAGGGTAAGCAGACCGTCGCTGGTTATACCGGGCGCGGTTTCGCGGCCATCATAGAACGAGACAATTTTTCCGCAAAGCTGCTGAAAAGCGGCATAGTCCTCAGCTGTCCACCAGTCTGCGGCGTTTCCGTTTTCGTCATACTTTGCTCCGTTGTTGTCAAAGGCGTGCGTGATCTCATGCGCTATAACGTAGCCTATTCCGCCGAGATTTTCCTCGCGGGAAGCATTTACATCGTAAAAAGGAGCCTGAAGAATGGCGGCGGGAAACTCGATGGAGTTCGAGGTTCTGCTGTAGCAGGCGTTGACCGTATAGGGAGTCATTAACCATTCGGTTTTATCTACCTTTTTGCTCTGCAGCTCAGGATACATGGCCTGAGCCGCTTTTGCGATTGTAACCATATTGTCGAAGAAGCTGCCGCCTTCAGCGGTACTCTTTAGCTTAACTCCGGCGAGATCGTCATCCCATTTATCGGGATACCCGATTTTTACACCCATGGTGTCGAGCTTCTTGATGGCTTTTGCCTTTGTAGACTCGCTCATCCAGGTGAGGGCCTTAATCCTGCTCTTATAAACCTCAATTATTTCTGCTACAATATCCTCTACATCAGCCTTGGCTTTGGCGGAAAAGTAGCGCGAAACATAAGCTTCGCTGAGATAGTTGGAAAGCACGCTCTGAACTACCTGGGAGGCATAATCCTTGTCGTCCAGTGTGCCTGAGGTGCCCATATATTCTGCCTGAAATACCTCTGAAGCCGTCTTGAAATCATCGTTCAAAAGATTGCCGAAAGAGCTGAGGAGACCAATACGCATAAACAGCTTGAGGCTATCTAAATGTATCTCATCAAACAGGACGGACGCGGCTTTCAGCGCTCCGACATCGGAGACTACAATGCTGTCGGTCTGCTTCATGCCTGTTTGCGCAAAAAGTGAATCGAGGTCGATATTCGGGAACAAAGCCTTAAGCTCGGCCATTGTAAACACATTATAGGTTTTGGCTACGTTGCCTAAATCATGAGTGGGAAGGGACTCGGCGGCGATAGCTGCCTCTACGTCCCAGAAATGCTGCGCATCAAGGGCGGCTTGCTCTGCTTTAACGCCGCCGAGCGTGAGAGCGGTTGCTACATACTTAAGAAATGCGTTTTTCTGAGAATCGGGAGTTCCCGCATAGCCGCTCTGACCAAGTGACGCGGAAATAGAGCCGAAGGTTAGGGAATACTTGCTGCTGTCCTTCGGGTCGACGGTAAGACCGAATCCGAGCAGCAGACTCGTGCCCAGCTCTTTATAAACCGTCTGATGCACACCCATAAGCTCAGTAAGAGTCTTAGAGCTGTCAATAGCGTCAAGGTAGGGCTTAATCGGCGTGATACCCGCAGCGTTGCGAGCGTCTTTGTCGAGAATATTGTTGTAGAGAGCCGCAATTTTCTTCTCGCCCTCTGTAGCGGCATTGCCGGCGGCGATGGTCTGAATTATTTCGGCGACCTGCGAATTTACATTAATCCCTATGTCTATAAACGAAGAAGCTCCTGAGTATCCGGGCATTATTACGCTGTTGTCGAGTGCGGTCTTGTTAACGGTCGCGTAAAAGTCGTCCTTGAGGTTTGTACCCTTGAGAGCATAAACTCGGCGGATCATAAGATCCATTTGCTCCCTTGTAATATAATCGTCAGGAGAAAAAGTGTTGCCTGATGTTCCGGCTACTATGCCGACGCTGAAAATGTTAGAAAGCTCGGGCACTGCCCAGTCGGGGATGTCGGTGAAATTTGCAGCGCTGTAGCCGCTGAGGGCATTTGCGCCGACAGGTGTTGGAAGCTGCCCGAAAGCTCTTGAAAGCATTATAAAGGCTTCGGCGCGGGTAACGGGGTCGTTTTCCCTGACATCGCCGTCTTCATAACCCTTTATTATATCGGAGCGTTTGACTCCGGCGTTATAATCCTCAGCCGAGCTAAGCAGCATGTCGGCGGTTTCTCCGCGTGTAAGATAAGCGGCGTCTGACGCCACGGCGTAGGCGGGAGCGGTGCTTATCAGCATCACGAGAACCAGAAAACCAGCAAGAATGCGTTTCATCAATATGTATTTCCTTTCCATTTTTTGCGCTTTTCCGCGCCAGATTTAAAAACTGCGCAAGCAGTAAATAGTGGAATAAATAATACCTTATCTGGCAAGAGTTGTCAATATTATTCTGTCATTTTATACTATTAATATTTTTATTTTTGTTGAAAAGCCACTAAGATTATTCTTATTATGGATCTTTGTTCGGTTAAATTCCAAACTTGCTCATATTACATATTAACCATGTGAAAAATATTAGACAGACAATACCGAACAGAAGGGAAAGCACATCAAAAACCATTACAATCTCATAGTTTTCGTTTTGCTTGTTTGAT
This sequence comes from uncultured Oscillospiraceae bacterium, assembly GCA_964418735.1. Classification (GTDB taxonomy): domain Bacteria; phylum Bacillota; class Clostridia; order Oscillospirales; family Oscillospiraceae; genus DUPK01. Next base: position 8,135 of record CAYQMY010000029.1, read on the forward strand.
CTGCTGAAACTAATAAGGTGCCTGACCTGCAGTACCAACATAAACACAAAGAGAAAAAGATACGGCCAATATATATCATAAATCTTCGAGACAATAAAAATACACAGGATTACGAACAAAGCAAAAATCAGAAGTATTATTGAAGCGGTTTTTCTTATTTTCATCACCATACATCCTTATCGAATTTATTATAAAATATGCTGCGGCTAAGGCAAAACTATAATTTTGTTCTCCAGCTTACTCTTGTCTAAGATGAATTCAAAAAAGCGGTCGTATTCATAGCTGTGAATAGAATAGGTGTCCTTGTAGGCCGCTCTATCTGCGTTTTTCTCTCTCATAATCGAGGTGAATTTCTCTTTTTCCTCTGTAGTTAAAATATTGCCTTTTATCTGACTGTGAGCAATCAAAAATTCGATATCCGAGGTTTTGGAGAATAAATCATAATTTTCGGAATTTTCAGCTTCTTCTGACGTAAGTATTTTGCTGCTTTTATATGCCTTCAAAAGCTCTCGGTTAATATCTTTTCTATTCAGTAACTCTCTATACCCGTTAAAATCCTTCTCCATAATATCGGCATAGAAAAAATGGTCGTCATAACAACTATAGAGGAATAGCAGCGGGTAGTTAAGCACGGTTTCGACCAGCGCCTCCGTCGTCATACGTTTAAGTATATTTTCGGGTATTTGACAGCAATCAACCTTTTGCTGTGTTGAGCACAAGGCTTTCCATTCCGGGCTACCCGGCTTGATGGGATAGTCATAAGGTGAGGCATAAACACTGTTTAGAGTGATTGCTGAAATAGAAGACAGTATAATAAAAGCAATTATAAGTAAGAACTTTTTTATTTTCATCTTATGCACGCTCCCTTTTATTAAAGAATAGTATAAAACTATAACATAAATCTTAGCATGCTATTATTAAATTTGCAACATATATAAAATCAACCCCGTAGCTTCAAAAGCTGCAGGGTTGATTTTTTTAAAATAATTAGCATGGGCTTGCTTTATCTCGCGATATTGCAAGCTCAATCTCTTTTTTATCAGGAAGGGCAGGGATTGCGCCCAATTTAGTCGTCGTAAGGCTGCCTGCTGCGTTGCAAAAGCGCAGTATTGACTTAAGCTCCCCAGCGGCTAACGCGGCGAGCTCTGCATTTGATTTGTTGGCGAGCAAAGCGAGTGCCGCTCCAAAAAACGCATCGCCAGCACCGGTCGTATCTACGACATCTACAGGTAGAGCGGGCGTGTGCTCTAATACTCCGTTTGCAGTCAATCCATATGAACCATTTGCGCCGCAGGATATCAGCAGTAAAGCAGGGCCAAGCTTTAATATTTCCTTGCCACCCTCCAAAGCAGGTTTTCCTGTCAAAAATATCATCTCATCGTCTGACAGCTTGACTATATCGGATAAAGTAATGGCTTCAAAAAAAGCTTTCCGGGACGCTTCGGCGTCAGGCCATAAAAAAGGCCTATAATTTGGATCAAAGCTCACAATACATCCGTGAGCTTTGGCACGAGCCGCTGCTCTGATTACTGTTCCGTGAGCAGGCTCGTCCGTGAGAGATACTCCGCTGAAGTGAAAGATGTCACAGCCATCCAGCAGCTCGTCGGGAATATCGCTGTCCTCAAGCATGATATCAGCGCCCGGTTTTCTGTAGAATGTAAACGAGCGGTCATTGCTTTCGTCCAGATCAACAATTGCAAGTGTAGTCCGCTCGTTTTCTGTTCGGCGGATATGGCTTTCGTTAATACCCGCGTCTATAACGCTTTTTATAAGGAAGTCGCCAAAATTGTCGTTTCCAACCTTTGAGCAAAGATAAACAGCTGCGCCGAGCTTCGCGGCCATAGCCAGCATATTTGCAGGCGCGCCTCCCGGGTTTCGCGCGTATAAAGCCTGACCGCCGGGACCGGTTCCGCAAGGTGTAAAATCTATCAGCAGCTCTCCCGCAGCACATATTTTTATCATCTTTATTTCCTCATCGTTTCGTAAAGCTTTTCATTAATAATAATATTGTTATTTCATAATGTCAAACTGTTGATTTTTGGAATCTAAGTGATAAACTATGTACAATAAGAAGAAGGCTATGTGTTGTGGCAGACTAAATTAGGTTTTAAAATTTGAAAGGAAAATGAAATGTATCTTGAATCTGAGGTGCTTCCACCCCCGAAACCATAAGGTCGCGGAGGTGAATATGTACTAGAACTTTCCGATAGTATAATTTGGATATACAACAAAAAAGTAATAATAATATCAAATATGAAACATAGAAAAGACATAATTTAACTTTATTATCAAAGCATAAACCCGAATAATAAAGGAGAGATAAAAATGACACAGAATAGTAAATCTAAGTCTAATATAATGCGCGCCTCGCTACTTACAATTCTGGCAATTACCTTGGTCTTTGCTTTAACTGCGTGCGGCGGCGCAAAACCGCAGACCACCTCAGCCCCTGAACCAAAGGCCACCACAGCGGCCGGTCCTGCCCAGACTTCTCCGCCAGCATCTCCTGCTCCGGCAGAGGCATCGCCAGATGTGAAAGCGGAGGCAAAAACGGATACAGCAGCAAATCTTTTATCTGAAGCAGACAAGGTGCTTAGTTTGGAGGGCTACGGAGCAAAGGGAGCCCTGATGGATAAGAACCTAACGATTGCCGATATGCTCATGTATGCTGTTCAAGATGAATACCTTGCTCACGGAGAGTACAAGGCAATTATTGAAAAGTTCGGCAGTCAAAACCCTTTCACCAATATTATGAGTTCTGAAGAAAGCCATCTTGCGTCCCTTAAGGAGCTTTACACGTCATATGGACTCAAATTTCCAGAAGACACCTCATCCAGTCATGTAGTGATTCCCGGTTCCCTGTTGCAAGCAAACAAAACCGGGGTGCAGGCGGAAATCGAAAATATTGCAATGTATGAACGCTTCTTGTCCTTCAATCTTCCTCAGCCTGTGCGTGACGTATTCGAATTCCTTAAAACTGCCTCCGGCAGCCATCTTTCAGCGTTCCAGAAGCAAGTAGAAAAGCTGTCATAATTTAAAGCATAAACACGAACCCCTGCAGCCTAAATTGCTGCAGGGGTTTGTGTTTATGGCTGCATTTAAGTAATAAACATTAATCATATTCACACTTACAGGCATTGCGCATAGTGAACAAAATTCATTATCATATACTATACAAAATATATGAAGTTTGTACATTGATAACGCAAATACTTGCAAAATATGGTACGTGGGTATATATTTTAATCAGTATAGACGAAAGGAAGGGCAAACGATGTTAACAGCAAAGCAAAACATGATTGAAACAATCCGAGGCGGCAATCCCGAGCGATTTGTAAATCAATATGAGGCTATTCAGCTCCTGTTTCATCCCTACATGCTGCACGCAGGCCGAGTCGAAAAGGGAGATAGAAACGTCGTTAACGCCTGGGGCGTTACCAACTCCTTTCCCGAAAACGTACCCGGTCAATTTCCTGTACATACTCCGGATAAAATCGTTGTGAAGGACATAGAGCATTGGAGAGATTATGTACATGCCCCTCCACTCAAGTTCACCGATGAGGAATGGGGTATTTTTAAAGCCCAATATGACGCGGTTGACGGCAATCAGGCGTATAAGGCCACGTTCATTGCTCCCGGACTTTTTGAGCAGACGCACCATTTGTGTTCCATTGACGAAGCGCTGGTTTATTACATAACAAACCCGGATGAGATGCACGACATGATTAAGTACCTGACCGATTGGGAGCTTGAACTGGCTGAGGGTATTTGTTCGAACCTGCATCCGGACGCAATTTTTCACCACGATGACTGGGGCTCTGAAAAGAGCACGTTCATGAGCCCTGCCATGTTCTCGGACTTTTTCCTTGAGCCCTATAAACAAATTTACGGCTATTATCATGACCACGGTGTGGAGCTAATTTTCCATCATGCCGACAGCTATGCGGCGACTATTGTTCCGCAGATGATAGAAATGGGAATCGACGTCTGGCAGGGCTGCATGGAGACCAATAACGTGCCTGAGCTCATAAAAAAGTACGGCGGAAAGATTACCTTTATGGGCGATATCGATAATAAGCATGTCGATTTTGAAGGCTGGACTCAGGAAGACTGCCGCAAAGCAGTGAGACAGGCATGCGACAGATGTGGCTCGAAATACTTTATCCCCTGTATAACACAGGGAGGGCCGGGTTCTGTATACAAAGGCGCCTATGCTGCAATGTGCGAGGAAATCGACAAGTACAGCGAGGAAGTATTCGGCATAAAGGCCGAGGAGATCACTCGTCTTCCGTTCCAGATAATGTTCTAGACTTTTAATAATTGATGAATCAAACAGCCGTTAACGCAGCAGCGCTAACGGCTGTTTCTGCCTATCAAAAAACTCCCTCGCAGGGAAAATTCCAAATCATTTTTCCGTGAATTCACTTCTCGGAAAAATTCCTCAGCCCGCGCAAATCGTGCGCGACCGGGGGTATCGCGGCCTAGGCCGCGTATCTAGGGGGAATTGGATTCCCCCTAGAAGCTTGTCGAAAACACTTTTTCGACAAGCTCAAACAGCCGTTAACGCAGCAGCGCTAACGGCTGTTTTTTGCCGTGCTGGGTATGTAAAGTGAGCTATGTTAAATAATTTTACATAGATTTAACATATAAAAGACTTTCGAGCTAACATTAAACATTTATACTTGCATCAGGAGGGGTCTAAATGTCAAAAACATATATACTCGACACAAATGTGCTAATACAGTCTCCCTTTTCACTTCTCTCCTTTGAGGATAACGACGTGGTACTCCCGATGGTATGTCTTGAAGAGCTGGACAAGCTGAAAAACGACGAAGGCGAAAGAGGCTCTAACGCAAGGGAGTGCATAAGATTTTTAGAAATGCTTCGGCAAAGAGGAAGCCTGATATCTGGTGTAAACCTGGATAACGGAGGAAGGCTTCGTATAGAGCCTAACTACGTGAATATCAGCCTGCCGGAGGATTTCTCTCAAAGTAAAAACGACAACCGCGTCCTTCGCGTATGCAAGGGACTCAATGAAAGCGGCAGTCCCTCAATTCTGGTTACAAAAGACATCGTGCTAAGACTAAAGGCTCAGATGATGGGACTGGACGCTCAGGATTTTACTACGGAGCAGTCGCCGGTTTTAGATGAGCAGTACAGCGGAAGAATGGATGTATTCACATCTGAGGACAATCTTGCGGTCTTTAAAAAGCGAGGGCTTCCTTTAGATGAAGTATATGTAATCAAGAACGAAAAGAAGATTGACTTTTTACCGATATTTAACCAATTTATTACCATACATTCAGAAATGAATGAAAAGAAGAGCATGCTTGGACGCTTTGACGGAAGCAGGATTGTCCCGCTTGCCTATCAAAAGAGGGAGCCCTTCGGAATAAGGCCCCGCAATGCGGGACAGTATTT
>CAYQMY010000030.1:0-13272 GCA_964418735.1 uncultured Oscillospiraceae bacterium
TTGCGACGATGATAATGGAGATTTGCTTCAGGTTGCTTCTCTGCTTGAAGCATATAGGCATGCCCGGAAGGCGGAGCTTACTTATGTGAGCTTTCAGAGCGCCACAGAGCTTTTAGTCTCCATGGAAAGCAGGGACTATGATCTGCTACTGCTCGACATGCTGATGCCCGGTGTAAGCGGTATGCAGGCTGCGCGCGAAATCCGGGAGCATAACAGCAAAACGGAGATCGTTTTTCTGACCTCCTCGCCGGAATACGCTGTTGAGAGCTACAGCGTGCGGGCGCACTATTATATTTTGAAGCCCGCCACGGAGGAAAAGCTTTTTCCCATTCTTGACAGACTGATGGAGCACTTAAAAAAGCCGGAGGAAGCATTGCACATCAAAACACAGTCAAGTGTTTTCAAAATACCCTACGGTAAAATCGAGTACATAGAGGTCAACGCCAAAACACTATATTTTTACCTGACTGACGGCAGCGTGAGGGAGATAAGCGGCAGTATGGCCGACTTTGAAACAGCACTTTTAAAAAAGCCGGGCTTTCTAAAGGTGCACCGTTCCTATCTTGTAAATCTTAAAGGTGTGCAGGAGCTTCGGCAGAGCGAGCTTGTTACAGTGTCGGGGCGTCGTGTACCGGTCGCTAGGACGGCATATCCTCAGGTTAGGACAGCCTATACACAGTTTTTGTTCTCGGAAGCGGAGGATCTTGCGCAGGACAGAGGAGGCGAAATTAAATGTTAGAAACCGTCATAGGACTCATACGCTTTGCGTCTTCCCTGCTTTTTGGCGTTGCGGTTTCAGTTATCTTCGCCGGCATAGAGCGAACGCGAAAGAACAACATTGCTGTTATATGCTCTTGCGCAATTCTCCTTTTAGTGCAGTCCGCATTCTGGTGGCTTTTCGGCATAGGTATGACCTCAAAACTATATCCGCTCATTATCCATTTGCCGATGATACTCTTCTTTTCCCTGTATTTTAAGCGTCCGTGGCTAATTTCCACTGTCAGCGTGCTCTCTGCCTACTTGTGCTGTCAGGCTCCGCGCTGGATTGGTTTTCTTGCTGGAGGCATCTTTAGCAGCGGGCTTGCAGATCATATTATTTATATCGTGGCCGTATTTTTGGCCTATTATTTCCTGAAAAGATATGTGGCCGGGTCTGTAAGACAGCTGATGGAGAAATCTAATAATTCCTGTTTACTTTTAGGTGCGGTACCGATTTTTTACTATATTTTTGATTACACTACAACAATTTACACCGACATACTTTACAGCGGCGCAAAATGGGCAGTGCAGTTTATGCCCTCGACAGTATCCATTTTCTATTTTGTCTTTGTAATCCTTTACTACGCCGAAACTCAAAAGCAGGCGAACGCTCAAAGAGAGCGGGACATGCTGGCGTCCCAGCTCAATCTGGCTAAGACAGAGTTTGCCACGCTTCGGCAGCTGCAGGAATTCACCGCCGTCTACCGCCATGATATGCGGCATCATTTTGCATTTTTGCAGGGCTTAGCAAAGGAGGGCAGCGTGGACAAAATCAGGGAATATTTAAGCTCCGCGGAGCGGGATATAGACGCCATTACTCCGCTGCGCTTCTGCGAAAATGAAACGGTCAACCTCATCCTTTCCTCCTTTGCCGCCAAGGCAAAGCAGGCAAAGGTTTCGATGACCATAGACGCAAAGCTGCCCGAGACTCTTCCTCTGAGCGACACAGAGCTTTGCTCCCTGCTTTCAAACGGTTTGGAAAACGCCATTGCCGCCTCTGCTGGTTGCCCCGATTCAGCGCGCAGGACAGTTGCCTTCAAGGCGCTGGTACATAAAAGCAAGCTCCTGATTTCAATAGAAAATTCCTATTCAGGCGAAATCGTTATGAAAGACGGGACGCCGTTGTCAATGATAGAAGGACATGGCTACGGAAGCCGCGCTATAGCGTCCATTGCTGAGTGGCACGGCGGACAGGCAATCTTCAGCGCAGAGGATGGGGTGTTCGCTCTTAAAATCATGCTGCCTCTTGAAAGTTTTTAGTACAATTAATATTTGTCGCTAACCTTCTCGGGGAAGAAGCAATCTGGTATAATGGCAATAATACGTATCGGAAGAGGGGTGGAGAAGCTTGAAAATCGTTATACTGGAGCCTCAGGACAACGAAGAGGATCAAATAATTTTTAAATGCCAGAGCATGACGCCTGAGCTTCTCCGCATTATCGCGAGACTTAAGGCTCAGGATGTTTTGGTGGCGTATAGCGGAAGCGACATCCACCGGATAAAACCGTTAGAGCTCTATTACATAGAAGCCGTGGACAACAAGGTCTTTCTTTATCTTAAGGAAAAGGTGTACGAATCCAGGCTCAAGCTCTATGAGCTTGAGGAATCCCTTTCGAGCTATGATTTTTTGCGTGTTTCCAAATCGGTAATTGTTAATTTGAGTAAAATAAAGTCTCTCAGCCCGGCGATAAGCGGACGATTTGAAGCGCTCATGGAAAATGGCGAGCGTGTTATTATTTCACGGCAATATGTTCCCGATCTCAAGAAACGCTTAGGACTTTAGGAGGTGATGAAATGCGCGCGGAAGAATTGCTGAAAAAAATGGCCAGCAGCTTTTTCATAATAACAACCGGAGTCGTCATTTCGATGTACGTATTCTGTCTGATTTTTAATCCGGACGCGGGTTTTTCGGTTGCCGATATCGGAAGAATCCTACTGATGGGTATTGCCGGCGACCTGCCGTTAATCCTGTTTCTTTCCCGCAGGGAGCTTAGTAAAAAGCAAATGCTCCTGCGCACCATTATCCACCTTGTGGTTCTCTCCTCAATCCTTTTGTATTTTGCTTTTCTCTGGGATTGGGTTAACCCAAAAAGCGCCGGAGAAATCGCAGTATTTCTGACATCCGTCGTGCTGGTATATGCTGCAGTAATGTTAATCAACAGATACAGAGACAAAAAGCTTAGCGACAGATTGAACGACAGGCTGAAACAGCGCTATCGTTCCTGAGTTATTGAATATTATCCAAAAGGATGGTCGGCTGCATGCAGCTTACCATCCTTTTTTTACAGCTTACCATACACCAGCAGCATGTTGCCCGTTAACTATTGAGAAAGCAAATTCCCCTTGCTATAGTGGTTTCAAAAGGAGAGATTGCTATGGAAAAAATGATTGAGGTAACGGGCTTAAGAAAAAATTACGGGAATCTGACCGCCGTAAATGACATCAGCTTTTATGTGGAAAAGGGGAAATTGTTTTCCTTCCTCGGGCCAAATGGGGCAGGCAAGTCAACGACGATTGATATTCTATGTACACTACTGGATTTTAACAGCGGTGAGTGCACGATAGGAGGCTACGATCTTCGTAACGATAGTGAGAACATAAGGCAGATAATAGGTATCGTTTTTCAAGATCATGTGCTCGACGACATGCTTACAGTCCGTGAGAACCTTACCGTCAGAGCGGGACTCTACACATCGGATAAGGCAGAAATAAAAAAAGCAGTGTATGAGGCCGTTCAGGCCACAGAGCTCAGCGAGATTATAGACCGTCCATACGGAAAGCTTTCTGGCGGTCAGCGGCGCAGAGCAGATATAGCACGCGCCCTAATTCAAAAGCCCGAGATTTTATTCCTCGACGAGCCCACCACAGGCCTTGATCCTCAAACGCGGAAAAGTATCTGGGATACGATTAAGCGGCTGCAGTCGGAGAACGGCATGACAGTTTTTTTAACAACTCATTATATGGAGGAAGCCGCCGAATCGGATTATGTTATTGTCATCGATCACGGCACAATTGCTGCCAAGGGCACACCGGCTGAGCTTCGAACACGTTATTCTTCAGATACTATACGGTTATTTACGTCGGAAGAAGCTAGGTTAAGTGAGATTTTAAATGAGTCGCAGCTTGTTTTTTCTGCGTCGTCAGGCGAAATTGTTGTAAAATTGTCCGACACGATGGCGGCCATACCCATAATTGAGAAATGCAAGGCCTTCATCAGCGGTTTTCAGGTTCTTCAGGGGACAATGGATGATGCGTTTATCGGCATTACAGGAAAGGAACTAAGACAATGAGTACTTTATTAAAACGTAATCTCAAGCTTTATTTTCGTGACAGAAGCGCTGTTCTGTTCTCGCTGATGGCGGTTTTCATTATCATAGGACTATATGCCGCGTTTTTGAGTGACGTATGGCTTCCGGATTCAATGCAGGGGCTTCAAAACGTTGATTTCCTGATGAACAGCTGGCTTGTATCAGGTCTTCTCGCGGTTGCATCGGTAACTACAACGATGGGTGCTTTTGGTGTTTTGATCGATGACAAGGTCAAAAAAATAGACAAGGATTTTTATTCCTCGCCAATCAAAAAAAGCAAGCTGCTAAATGGGTATCTCGGAAGCGCATTTCTTATCGGCGTAATCATGTCACTCATAACCTTTGCTGTTACAGAGCTTTATATCGTGATTAACGGAGGCGATTGGGTCAGTCCCGTTGCCGCGCTGAAAGTCATTCTCCTGATTTTTCTGTCAACAATGGCAAATACATCGGTCATGTGCTTTATTGTATCGTTTTTCAAAAGTCACCAGGCGTTCAGCACGGCGGGAACAATTATCGGAACGCTGATAGGATTCTTGACAGGCATTTATCTTCCGATCGGGAGTCTGCCGGCAGCTGTGCAGACGGCTATAAAAGTGTTTCCCTCATCGCATGCCGCGGCGCTTTTCCGGCAGGTAATGATGTCAGAACCTCTAAGCACCTCCTTTAACGGCATAGATGCAAATTATCTGAGCGGCTTTAAAGAATATATGGGAATTACGTACAGCTTCGATGGGCATGTGGTTTCGACTTTGACCAGTATTCTGATACTTGCAGGCACAGCGGTCATTTTCTACGCACTATCCGTTTGGAATCTTTCAAGAAACGGTTTGAAGTCGCCCAAAGGCAAACACTTGTCACAAACAAGTGTCGTCGAATCTGCCCAGAACTGAGATGGAATTTCAATAAGAAAAAACAGAGCCGTCAATTTTGACGGCTCTCAGTCTGTCAAAAAACTCCCTCGCAGGGAAATAGAAATCTATTTTTCCGGGAATTTACTTCTCAGAAAACCGCCAGGTGTAAGGTACACTTGACACGCAGGGATTTTACTGCTATATTACATGTAAGGTTAACCTTACACCATCTTGGAGGTGATCCTATGTATAACAACATAAAAAAGCTCAGGGAGGAATTAAAGCTTACGCAAAAAGAGCTCGGTGAACGCGTAGGGGTATCGCGACAGGCTATAAATGCGCTTGAAACAGGTAAGTTCGAACCATCTATATGGCTTGCGCATGATCTGGCATGTTTCTTTGGCGTGTCAATTGAGGCTCTATTTCTTTTCAAGGAGGAAGACAGAAAATGAAACGTGTTTTAAGGCATACGTCGACCAATGCGATATGTATCAGTTTGTTCACAGCCTTTTATGCGCTAATATTTATAACAACTTCCCGACATATTGAGTTTGTTAATTTACTTTATTACAACAGCACAAAACATAATGACTGTCCTTTTTGGAAAAGCTGGAGCAGCTTCCTCTTTGCAGGGCATCACGTATATGTTGCCTATGTTCTAATTGCAATTACCATTCTAATAGTAGTCATGCTGACGTTGCGCCGCCATGATTTCGACGAATATCATACGTCGCTTCTGCTTCAATGTCTGGCTGTAGCAGCGGTTTTAACGCTTATTGCGATAGCATTGTTCTATTTAATGATACTAAGCGATTCCAATGGTATTGTTGAAAAGTTTACGCTTTTCATTATAATCCATTGGACAACAGTGGTGCTGTCTGACCTTGTATATGTGATCTTGTGCAGATGGAGATAATAGCATATGAGAATTTTACTTGTTCAGCCCAAAATGAATATGCGCCCTATGGACACAAAGCTTAAATCCCGCATGGCCCCCTCACTTGCCCTTTTGACTCTCCTGCGGCTTACGCCAGAGGAGCACGAGGTGATCATTGTAAACGAAAATATAGAGGAAATTGATTTCAACTGTGAAGCGGGACTAGTTGGCATAACGATCACTCTGGATGTGTTGCCGCGTGCCTGCCATATTGCCGAGGTGTTTCGTAAAAGAGGAATTGCTGTAGTGGCTGGCGGAATTCATGTTACATGCAGTCCCGAGGAATGTATGCCTTATTTTGATGCAATTTGTATAGGTGCAGCAGAACGGGTATGGGCACGCATTGTTGAGGATGCCTCAAGGAACAGATTGCAGAAGGTTTACCATGATATGGATAACTTCAGCGGGGCCGAGGTTGCGTCTCCAATGTACGACAAGATTGACAGAAGCAAATATCTTTATACAAACGTGATTACAACAAGCCGTGGATGCCCCAATCGATGCAACTTTTGTTATAATAGCTGTCAAAACAGATTTTACATACAGCGTCCAATAGCAGATGTGATCTGCGATATCAAATCGCTGAAAACACGACATATATTGTTTATAGACGACAATTTTATTGGAGTACCCGCCTACACCCGCGACTTGCTATGTGAAATACGAGACATGAAACTTAAGTGGAGTGCCGCTGTAACAACAAGGATACTCGACTATCCTGACCTTCTCGACCTGATGGCTGAGACAGGCTGCCAAAGCTTATTTATTGGATTTGAGTCCATAAACAATATTGCGCTGCAGGGTGTCGGCAAGGATAATCAATTCGAGAAATATGAAATGCTTGTGCAGGCTATTCACAGCCGGGGTATAATGATAAACGCCAGTATGGTTTTTGGCCTCGATGGAGATGGCCCTGAGGTCTTTGCGGCAACGCTAGCCTGGTTGGAAAAGAACCGGGTTGAGACTCTGACCTCACATATCCTTACACCATACCCAGGTACGGTACTGTACAGGCGAATGGAAGAAGACGGACGAATCACTGACCATGACCTTTCGAAATATAATACAGCAAATGTAGTTTTTGAGCCGCAAGGCATGACGGCTGAGGAATTGTATGACGGTTACCTCTGGATGTACCGTCAGTTTTATTCTTTTCGCAGCATTATTCGCAGGATGCCTGTGAATAATGCGCAGAAAAGATCTTATATAACGTTTAATCTGTTCTATCGCAAGTTCGGAAAATTGACATCGGCGTTATCACGGGTATTTCCTATGCAGGCTCTGGGACGTTTGGCAGCTTTTATATCATATAAGATAAAATAAACAACTTAAAACGCATAATAAATGACCAAGGCTTTATAACCTTGGTCATTTATTATGGTCGGAGTGTGGGGATTCGAACCCCAGGCCTCTTGGTCCCGAACCAAGCGCGATACCAAACTTCGCCACACCCCGATATTTTATTGTTATGATTAGTGCATAACGACAAACCGCTGAACGCGGAGCGGTATTTATAATACCACACTTAAACGCGCAGTGTCAACTGCTTTTTATTGCTTTTGCCGGTATGCGGCCAAACGCTGTACAAAGCCGGATATGCCTTCCATGGACTGAAATCAGTCCAGAAAACATATCCGGCACATTATTATTCTCAGGCCGCCGGAGGCGACGATGGCGCGGGAGTCGGCGGCGCGCTCGGCGAGGGACTCGGAGCAGGCGATGCGCTCGGCGTTGGGGTCGGCGATACGCTTGGGGTTGAGGTTGGCTTTACCGTTGCCGAGGGGCTCGGTATCGGAGACGTCATCGGAGAGGGCGCAGGCGACGCAGAAGCTGAAGGAGAGGGCTGCACGGTAGCCGAGGGCAAGGGCGGTGTTTCCTCGGGTTCGTCATTCACCACTTCGGGAGTGGGGTCGAGAACCTTTTTACCCGTACTGGAAACCAGCGTCCCGCTCAAGCCGTTCACAATATCAAGATCCTTTGTAGTGACATCCTTTTTATAGGGGTTTAGGTACTGGTTGGCCAGCTCAAGGACCTGCTTTGCGTCGAGATGCCAATACGACAGCCCCTCGTAGCTTCCGGCTCCGCCGGGAAGTGTAAAGGTTTTTATGTCCTCCGATTTTACCGAAAGCAGCTTTTCACCGAACCAAATGAGATTGCCTGTGGACAGGTCGGTATTCATATTCTTAGAGAATATCTCCGCAAGCTGATTGACCTTGGTTACATTGCCTATCTTTAGGAGCTGCTTGAAAAGTGCCTTCATAAAGTCCTGCTGGACCGACACTCTCTTTATATCGCCCATTGCGTACTGACGGTATCTTATAAGCTCCATCGCCTCTTCGCCGTCGAGCTTCTGCGGACCCTCGTCCAGATCAATTATCAAATCCTGCGTCGGGTCCTCGTAATACATGTCCTCGGGAACATCAAAATCCACACCGCCGATTTCATCGACAAGATCTTTAAAGGCCTTAAGATTGACTTCGGCATAAAAGTCCATATTAAAGCCCAAAACGCTTTTGAGCGCGTCCTTCAGCCCCTCTATCCCGTCATAAGAGTATGCGGAGTTAATCTTTTTGACATCCCATGTGACGTTTAGAATCGTATCTCTGGGAACGCTTACGATGTTGACCTTTTTGTTGGCAACGTCAAAAGCGACAACCATTATCGTATCCGTTCTTGAATCGCCCTCATCCGTTCCGCAAAGGACAAAGGTGAAGAAGCTATCCTTTCGGTTAGAATTGGTTTTTACGGATACCTCGCCGCCGTCATTGCTTATTTCAGGCGGTTTGACATAAAAAATATGTATTGCAGCGTAAACTGCCGCGCAGACCAGAATAACCGAGGCGGCTATAATCAAAAACGTCCTTAGCCCTTTTTTCTCTTTTTTCACATCTGCTTTATTTCTATTACTTGTGTTCCCAAAAAGCTTCATGGGTTTCGACCTTTCAAAATGCATATCTGCCCAGTAATATGACCAAATATTATTAATGTTTTTAGTATATTATCACTTCGCGTTGCCGGCGCAAGCTGTTTTTTGACAAAATAACGTTCCAATTATAATCTCTTCAGTCATCATTTACAACCGTTTGAAGAAGTTTAACATTTTAGCCATAATCTCCCCAATCTTTGGATTCGGGCTGTAAAAAAGAAAAATTCTTGAGAAATAGCAAATGCTGTGTTAAAATTAATGCTTAATAACAAAAGAGAGGAAGCAACAAATGAGTAATTCTGTGCAAACACTGGTGTCCATGATCGTTTATATGGCTTTTATGATCGCAATTGGACTTTACTTTGCAAAGGTAGCCAACTCCGATTCGGAGAATTTCTTTATCGGAGGCAGAAAGCTCGGTCCCTGGGTTGCGGCGATGAGCGCCGAGGCCTCCGACATGAGCGGCTGGCTTCTTATGGGACTGCCCGGCGTTGCCTACTGGTGCGGCCTTGCTGACGCAGTTTGGACAGCGATAGGCCTTGCGCTAGGCACCTACTTAAACTGGCTTTTAGTATCTAAAAGGCTTCGCCGGTATTCTATAAAGGCCGGAAACGCAATTACAATACCCGAATTTTTCAGCAACAGGTTTAAGGAGAAGAAAAAATTTCTCGGCACCATCGCCGCGCTCTTTATCCTAGTATTCTTCGCAGTATATACAGCAAGCTGCTTTGTTACCTTCGGCAAGCTCTTCAATCAGCTTTTCGGCATCAATTACACAACAATGATGCTTATCGGAGCTGCTTTCGTGCTTGTCTATACCTATCTCGGCGGATTCCTCGCAGAGAGCACGACTGACTTTGTGCAGGGCATAGTTATGATTTTTGCCCTTGTCGTTGTTCTTGCTACGGGGGTTGCCTCAGCCGGCGGAATTGACGCGGTAATTAATAACGCCAAGAGCATTCCCGGATTTTTTGAATTCTTCGGAATCGCAACACCGGTCGTCAAGGACGGCGTACAGCAGCTTACGGCATCCGGTGCCCCGCTCTTCGGCAAGGCCGGTTCCTACGAATTCCTCACGATAATATCGACTATGGCCTGGGGTCTCGGATACTTCGGAATGCCGCAGGTTCTGCTCCGCTTCATGGGCATCCGCTCGACCAAAGAGCTCTCTAAGTCCCGCCGCATTGCGGTAATCTGGGTTCTCATTTCCCTGGCGGCAGCCGTTGCCATCGGAATCGTGGGCCGCGCCCTGTACCCCTCTACGCTCCTCACCTCCCCGGCCTCTGAGAGCATCTTTATTCTGATTTCATCAACGCTAATGAATCCTCTCGTGGCCGGAATAATGATGGCCGGCATACTCGCCGCCACGATGAGCTCCTCCGACTCATATCTTCTTATAGCGGCCTCCGCTTTCTCGAGAAACATCTATCAGGGTGTGATTAAAAAGGACGCCGACGACAAGCAGATTATGAAGGTCAGCCGCATTACTCTTCTGGTCGTCGCACTTATCGGCGTAGTTATTGCGCTCGACGAAAACAGCGTTATCTTTAAGGTCGTCAGCTTTGCCTGGGCGGGCTTTGGAGCCACCTTCGGCCCCATCATGCTCTTCTCTCTCTTCTGGAAGCGTACGACTCACGCGGGCGCAGTCGCCGGAATGCTCGGCGGAGGCGGCATGGTTTTCCTCTGGAAGCTTGCAATTAAACCCATCGGCGGCGTTTTTGCCATCTATGAGCTTCTTCCCGCCTTCATCTTCTCCTGCATACTTATTTATGTCGTATCGCTAATGACTCCGAGCCCGTCCAAGGATATCCTTGACGAATTTGAGGAAGTCAAGGCAATGACAGACTAAAACAAGTAAAGACGCAGCCAATACTAGAAACTATATTAATACGCTAAGCGGAGGGCACGAATTGTGCCCTCCGTTTTCCACTTCAATAATAGAGATTTTAGAAATCCTTCTTTTTATATATGCTGTAGGATATTGCGAATGAAATTGTGTTTAAAAGTATTGCGCATACAAGCAGTACGGCTCCAACCGTAACATTATCGGGGGCACCGCCCATAAATCTGAAGGCCGCTCCGCTTCTAAAGACCGGAAGCGAGCTTAAGAAAAACATGGCCATGCAGATGAAAAGTGAAATGTACCTGGTTCCCTGAGCTCCGAACTTATAGCATAAGGGCAGGGTAACGGCGTTAAACAGGCTTATTGAAAAAAGTCCTATCATCGCTGTATCAAAACGAAGCATGGGGATTTTGTCGTACCCTATCGCTCTGCTAATAAAGGAGATAAATGTAAACGCCGCAAAGCTTAAAGCGAAGATAATAACCACCATCAGGAACTTGCTTAGAACTATATCTCTTCTTCGTATTGCAGGGTAAGCATTAGTCTGTCTGTCTTGTACCGCTCATCCACAACAAGATTCGTGTTTGATATTGCATAATAGCAAAAGGTCAGGCAAAGCGCGAAAAGTGTATCCCCGTTCCCTGAGAAAAGAAACGCGTAGACCAGGAAGATGGCAAAGCCTGTGAGCATATATCTGAAGTTTGCGGTGAATTCCTTTTTAATTAAATGCAGCATTTTTTGCACCCCCAACATAGCAGAGCATAATGTCTTCGACCGTCGGCCTCTCGAATACAGCCTTGTCTCCTAAGACCCTGCGCGCCTCGACTTTGTCCCTTGTCAGCCCTTCAAAGCCATAGCCGTTCTCTCTTACCCTTACAAAGAGCTTTTTTGCGGTTCCTTCAAGCATATCATTCGTCCCCTTGACGATTGCGTGCCTGTCAAGCAAATCGTCCTTCTGCTCGTTAAGCACCAAGCGCCCGTCATCGATGAGAACAATGTAATCGGCAGTCTTGTCGAGATCCGATGTGATATGTGTTGAAAAGAAAACGGATTTGTTTTCATCCTGTATATATCGACCCAGAATCTCAAGCAGCTCCTCTCTCACAAGCGGGTCAAGCCCGGAGGTCGGCTCATCCATAATCAGAAGCTCGGCCTTATGAGAAAGCGCAAGAGCTATCGAATACTTCATTCGCGTTCCCTTTGAAAGCTGGGAAATCTTCTTGCTTTCGTCCAGACCGAATTCGTGCACATAGTCATTGTAAACCTTTTCGTCCCAGTTTTTATAAAACGGAGCGATGAGGTTCTTCATCTTTTTAAGAGTAAGATGCTCGTAAAAATGCCCCTCGTCCATTACGACGCCGATGCGGTTTTTAAGCTCAACCTCGTTCTCTATAATGTCTTTTCCCCAAAGCTTGATTTCCCCCGCGTCTCTCTTTATCTGGTTGAGTATAGCCTTAATCGTCGTGGTTTTTCCGGCTCCATTCGGACCGACAAAGCCCATTATGCAGCCGCCCTCAAGTGAAAAACTCAAATCCTTCAGCCCGAAGGATTTATACTCCTTGCAAAGTCCCTTGACTTCAAGTATACTGCTCATTTTCATTCCTCCTCATATAAAAGCTCAAGCAGACGTAGCACATCGGAGCGCTCTATGTTCAGCGCCCTCGCGCACTTTACCGCCTCTTCAAGTTTCTCTTCAACAATGCTTAGGCGGGATTCGTGCAAAAGCTCGGCGTTCTGCCCCGCCACATAAAAGCCCTTGCCCGAAACGCTGACGATATAACCGTCCTTTTCAAGCTCGTCATAGGCTCTTTTAGTCGTTATCACGCTGATTCGCAGATCCTTAGCTAGGTTTCGTATCGAGGGCAGCAGATCGCCCTCCAGAAGCTCACCCCGCAATATTGAATCCCGTAACTGATCGCTTATCTGCTGATAAATCGGCGCTTCGGACGAATTTGAAATTATAATGTTCAATATCGCTTCCTCCATCCGGCCGCAAAAGCGCACCGCTCATACTGTATATACACATTATATACAGTATGAGCGGTTTGTCAAGGGGAATTTTCGAAAATTTTTGTCCCATATCAAAAGGCCAACAAAAAAGCGCAGCTAAAGCTGCGCTGACAGTTTATATATGTATACTGTGTTCTTCGGGTTTATTTTTTATGCGTGCATCTTTGTGAGCCTGTCGCTTAATTTCACGCTTATAGTATCGGGGTCTGAGTTAACCGTTTCAATAAGCTCGTCTGCACTTATATTAAAGTATGCCGACATTCTCCTAAGGGTCGCCTCGCAGGGGACCGAGCTTTTGTCCTTTTTCCATACCACTACACAGCCCTTGTTAAGGCCGAGGTCTGCCGCCGCTTTAGCCGGGGACACTCCCTTTCTCAAACAAAGAGAGCAATATTTATCATAGAATCTCAAAACAGCACCTCCCAAAAGAAGATAGTTTTTCATTTAGTTTACAAAACAAAATGGTGTTTTTTGTTTAAATCTTATAAAAACGCAAAGCATTAATAATTTACTTCAATTATAATCCTTTGTCAACAATTATTTTAGGGAAACTTGTCATTATTTTATAATAAAAAAGGACATCTCAACGATGTCCTTTTGAGCTTGTCAAAAAAGTGTTTTTGACAAGCTTCTAG
>CAYQMY010000031.1:0-13168 GCA_964418735.1 uncultured Oscillospiraceae bacterium
AGGCAAAGCCGTCCGCCGCAAAAGGCCAGTATATCAGAAGCTGTGTTACCGCTTCGACCATGGGCCCCGGTGTAAAGATCAATACCGCAAAGCAGCTGTAAATAAAACCGCAGACTTTTGGGGGTGTTTCTGCAAAGAAGCACCCCCTTTAACTTTAAGGCAACACGGCCGAGTTCACGGCTAAAGCCTTAAGCACGTGCTTGCTTGCTTATTTTTCGCCAAATCGTCCAAAAATGCTCGTGAATACACAAAGTATTCGCTGTGCTTTTTAGCCGATTTGACAAAAAATCCGACTGCGCAATCCCGCACTTAGAACTCGGCGGTGTTGCCTTTTTTAATTATATTCGATATTGACTTTTATGAATTTTAAGGAGGAAGATGTATGCCCATTAAAATACCCGACTCACTGCCAGCCTGCGCTGTACTCGAAAGCGAGAATATCTTTGTTATGACGGAATACAGGGCCATGCATCAGGACATCCGTCCGCTAAAGCTCCTTATACTTAATCTTATGCCCACAAAGGAGCAGACCGAGGTTCAGCTTTTGAGAAAGCTGTCAAATACCCCGCTGCAAATAGAGGTCGATTTTCTCAGAACGATAAGCCACGAATCAAAAAACGTTAACGTTGAGCATCTTGAGTCCTTCTATGTATCTCTTGACGACGTAAAGCAGAAGCGCTACGACGGTATGATTATTACCGGTGCGCCGGTAGAGAATCTCGAATTTGAGGATGTGGATTACTGGCAGGAGCTCTGCGATATTATGGAGTGGTCCAAAACGAATGTTCACAGCACCTTTCATATCTGCTGGGGCGCTCAGGCAGGACTTTACTATCATTACGGCATTAAAAAGTACACTCTGCCCAAGAAGCTTTCGGGTATATATACTCACAAGCTGCTTAAACCCCAGTCTCCGTTTTTCAGGGGCTTTGACGACGAATTTCAGGCGCCGCACTCTCGATATACCGAGGTTCTGGCCGAGGAAATTCTTGAAAATCCGGAGCTTGAGCTTCTTTCGGTCTCCGACGAGGCAGGAGTATTTGCGGTTAAAAGCGTTGATAACAGACGGGTATTTATAACCGGACACCCCGAATACGACTTCGACACGCTGGCTCAGGAGTACTTCCGCGACGTGAAGAAGGGGCTGGACATCGCCGTGCCGGAAAACTATTTCGAGAACGACGATCCGAGCAAAAAGCCGATATGCCGCTGGCGCTCGGCGGCTCAGCTTATGTATTCAAACTGGCTTAACTACTACGTTTACCAGACAACACCCTACGAGATTTCAAGCGTAGGAATATAGCTTACGTATTTAAATAACCACTAAAAATCCGGCGTTGCCATCTTGGAGGGAGCTATCCCTACCAATCAGGCAACGCCGGATTAAAGCATTAATTATTTAGAGGGTTCGAACTCCTTAGCGATATCAGCAAGGACCTTGGTTATGGGAATGTTCTGCGGGCAGTGACGCTCGCACTCTCCGCAAAGGATGCAGTCTGAGGCCTTAGCGCCGCGGGCTGTCGTCATGTTGTAGCGGCGCTTGTTTGCGTCCAGGTTGCGGTAGGTTCTGAGGTCGTTCAAAAGAGGTATAAGCCTCGGGATATTTATGCGCTTCGGACAGTTGCTGACGCAGTACTTGCAGCCGGTGCAGGGTATAGTTGGGATTTTTGAGAGTGCTTCAAGCGCGGTTTTTATTACTTCATGCTCAGCTTCAGAAAGCGGCTCGAAATTATCGAAGGTATCCATGTTATCACGAAGCTGCTGAATGTCCGACATGCCGGAGAGTACGGTGCTGACCATCGGTAGAGAGCCGACAAAGCGGAAGGCCCAGGAGGCGAGACTCTTATCGGGTGCGGCGCGCAGGAACAGATCCTGTATCTCGGGAGGCATCGCAGCCAAGGCACCGCCGCGGACGGGCTCCATTACTATTACAGGCTTATTGTACTTTTCGGCGACCTCGTAGCAGAGGCGAGACTGCACCTCCTTGCTTTCCCAGTCGGCGTAGTTAAGCTGAAGCTGGACAAATTCAAGCTCCGGATGCTTTGACAGTATTTCGTCAAGGTGCTCAGCTGTGGAATGGAACGAAAAACCGAGGCTGCGGATAAGGCCTTGTTCTTTGAGGGATTTCACATAAGCCCAGCCGTCGAACTCGTCAAGCTTTTTCTCGACATATCTGTCAACTCCGTGGAGCAGGTAATTGTCAAAATATTTTGCGCCTGTGCGCTCAAGCTGAGTCGTAAAAACCTCGTCCATTTCTTCTTTGTTTTTGAGGTCCCATAGTGGAAGCTTAGTCGCGAGGAAAAACCTGTCTCTCGGGTAGCGCTCGGTCAGAAGCTCGCGCACGGCCTTCTCGCTCTCACCCTCGTGATAAACGTAAGCCGTGTCGAAATACTTATAGCCGCGCTCCAAAAACAGGTCTATCATATCTGCTGTCTGAGCTTTGTCTATATCCTTTTCGCCGCCGCATAATTTTGGCAGGCGCATCAGTCCAAAGCCAAGCTTCATATTTTCCATTGTTTGAGCTCCCTTCAAAAGAAAAAATATATAAATTACATATACTGAACTATTATATCACGCCTGTCCAGCGTTTGTCGATACAATTAGGGGCCTAAATACCCGGTTATCCTTGACACATAAGCTGCGCGGTAATACAATATAACATTATAATTAATATAATAATAAATTAAAATATAAGCATTTTCCGAGAGGTGATTTAGATTTTGCGAAAGACCGTAAAGAAATCGGTTGTCCCGATATACTCAGCCGCCGGTGCATGGCTTTTATACTGCCTGTTTTTTCCGCTCTATGCCCTGTGGCACTTCATAATGGTAATAGCAGTTACTGCCGCGGTTTTTATCGCGGCCAAACAGCTTTTCCCAAATAAGGTCATAGAGGTCAAGGAACCCGAAAAGCCGGAAAAGCCGGAAAAGCCGGAGCCCGAAAAGGTTCTCGACCCCGAGGTCGCCGCGATAGTTGCGGAAGGCAAGCTTGCGATGACTGAGATGAACCGGCTTAAAAACTCGATATCAAACAATGACGTGAAAACAAAAATAACGCAGATAATGATTCTTTCGGACAAAATTGTAAGGAACGCCGAAAAGGATACAACGGATATTCCGAGAATCAAAAAGTTTTTAAGCTATTATCTGCCGACGACAATCAAGCTTCTAAACTCTTATGACAGAATGCACGAGCAGGGTATTTGCGGAGAGAATATCAGCGGCACGATGAAGCGCATTGAGGACATACTTGACACTATTATCGCGGCCTATGAAAAGCAGCTCGACGCGCTTTTCGCCGATGAGGCGCTTGACATTGAAACCGATATCGATGTCCTTGACGGAATGCTCAAACGCGAGGGACTCAAAAACGGCGACTTCGGAAAAACACAGCAAGGCACCTGATTTACGAAAGGATGAGTTAAAATGGCAGATATGAGTATGGAATACACACCTAAGCTGACACTTACTCCTGATATGGAGCAAACAGCCGCCGTTGCCGAAGCGATTAAGGCTGAAGAAGCACCAAAGGAAGAGGCCACAGTTAATTTGGACATTTCACAGCTTTCGGAGGCGGAGCAGAAGGCCGTTTCGGATTTCGCGAAGCAGATAAACATCACCGACACTAACGCCGTTTTGCAGTACGGCGCGGCGGCACAGAAGAATATTGCTGACTTTTCGGCCAACACTCTTAACAACATCCGCACGAAGGATATGGGCGAGGTCGGAGATATGCTCGGGGATCTTGTAGGAGAGCTCAAGGGCTTCGACCTTAAGGATGAGGACAAAAAGGGCATACTCGGGTTTTTCAAGAGGGCAGGAAACAAGCTGACTGTTCTTAAGGCGCAGTACGATAGCGCCGAGGATAACGTAAACAAGATTGCAGAAATGCTTGAGAAGCACCAGATAACGCTGCTTAAGGACGTTGCCTTGCTCGACAAGATGTATGAGCTCAACAAGACCTACTTCAAAGAGCTTGCAATGTATATACTCGCGGGAAAGCAGCGCCTTGCGGAAGCTAGAGCAACAGAGCTCTTGTCGCTTCAGAAAAAGGCTCAGGAATCTGGTCTGCCGGAGGACGCGCAGGCCGCGAACGACTACGCTAACATGTGCAATCGCTTTGAGAAAAAGATACACGACCTTGAGCTTACAAGAATAGTATCAATACAGATGGCACCGCAGATCAGGCTTATCCAGAACAACGACAGCCTTATGATTGAAAAAATACAGACCTCGATTGTTAACACAATCCCGCTCTGGAAAAGCCAAATGGTGCTGGCGCTTGGCATGCATCACTCAAAGCAGGCGATGGAGGCTCAGCGCGAGGTTTCGGACGTCACAAACAAGCTACTGCGCGAAAACGCGGAGGCGCTTAAAATGGGCACTATAGAGACCGCAAAGGAGTCCGAGCGCGGCATTGTAGACCTTGAAACCCTGAAGCAAACCAACCAGATGCTGATTGAGACATTAGAGTCCGTAAAGCAGATACAGGCCGAGGGCTCGCAGAAGAGGCGCGAGGCCGAAGCGGAGCTCGGACGCATTGAGGGCGAGCTCAAACAGAAGCTGCTTGAAATCAAGGGCTAGTCTGAGAGAGTGAAAAAGATGAGCATTTTTAAAAAACCGGCCGGAGCTATACTTGTTGCCTTGGCAGTAATAATTCTATCCTCGTTCTTCGCGGCGAACCGCAGTCTGAACGTAAAGGTTCAGGAGGTCAGCGACCTTTTTTCCGACGGAGTGTACGATTCAAACGTTGGATACAAGCAAAAAAGCATAAAAAGCCAGCTTGACGTTCGAAAGGACGCAAGCCTGAACCTCATTTCGGTAGGCGCGAAGTACAGCGGATCGGAGGCCGAGACCGAGGCACTCAGAAACACCCGCAACATTCTTGTAAACGGGCTTTCAAGGGCTGCAGGTGCAGAGAAGCTTTTCGATGCAAATGTAGATTTGCAGAAGTCCTTTGATGCCCTGTATACAAAGATAGCGGCGCTTTCGATGAGCGCAGAAGACCGCAATTTGGCGGAGGAAAGCAAAAACCGTATGACAGGTGCCGCGAGCATGATTGAAAAAAGCGGCTATAACGAGGCCGTACGCGAGTTTAACCGCAAGGTGCTTTCCGCGTTCCCGACGAATTATATTAAGTCTATTGCTCTGGTTAAAAGCCCGGAGCTGTTTGAATAGTGTAGAAAGTTAGAATAAATTCAAACCAATCAATTTTTAGTGCGTGTTGCTCGCCCCTTCGGGGGCAACCACAACACGGCACACTTTGGTGCAGTGAAAGGAATGGTCATTTCTTTGAAAAAAATTATCGCGTCCTTATTTCTTGTACTTGTTTGCGTTATAACGTTTACCTCTCCCGCGCTCGCGATTGTTTCAAAGGTCGATTCGTATGTTGCGGATTACGCGAATGTCCTTTCGGACAGCACGGAGCGGGACATCATAAGTGCAAATGCCGCCCTAGAAAAAGCCACAGGCGGTCAGATCGTCGTGGTCACCGTCGAATACCTCGACGGGCTTAAATCCAGCGAATATGCCGTTCGGCTTATGAACGAATGGGGCGTCGGGGATGCCAAAAAGAAAAACGGGATGCTCCTTCTCCTAGCAACTCAGGAAAACAAGGCCTGGCTGACTCAGGGCGCAGGGATTAGAGAGGTTTTTACAGACAGCAAGATTAATTCCCTTTTTGACAAGTACTTCTGGAAGGAATTCGACAAGGGAAATTACGACAAAGCCGTAAACGCCTTCTTCAAGCAGCTTGTCGGCTGGTATGAAAGCTATTACAAGATGGATGTTACAGATGGCAACAGTGGCACAGGAGGCTTTTCAATTTTCAACTCGCTCTCTGCTATGCTAATAGCCGGCGCGATTGCGGTGTTTTTGATATTTTATTTATTTGGCAGATCGGCCGGACGCAGATACTATCGCGGCATGGGTCAAGATTATCCGGGCCCGAGACCTCGCTCGATTTTGCCGTATTTATTCTTTGCAAACTCGTTTTTCGGACATAACCGGCACAGGCACAATCACTTCGACGACCACGATAGATGGGGCGGCGGAGGCTTTGGTGGCGGCGGCTTTGGTGGAGGCGGAGGCTTCGGCGGAGGCGGAGGTTTCGGAGGCTTTGGCGGAGGAAGCAGCGGCGGCGGAGGCGGCGGAAGAGACTAATACCCCATTTGCATGATGTGAATAAATTTTCAGAATATTTGCATTTTTATCAGTTTTATACGCTAAATTAGCGCCAGTTAATGAATATTTATGAAAAATCACAGTGTTGTTATTATTGAATATCGAATTGCGATGTGCTATACTGTAGTCAAAGCAGTTTATTAAAACTTATACAATAAAAAGTGCGGCTTCACTCCCGAGCGCTGCCGCAGCGCACAATTAATGACCATTATTTATTCATGGTCATTTTGTGCTTGAGCAGCCACTGATTAATTGACTGTCGGCGTCTGAACGGATTAATTTCCGCCATTTCGCCCAAAAAGCCTCGTTAATACACAAAGTATTGCCTGCGTTTTTTGAACAAACTGACGGAAACTACTCTCGTTCATACATCCGACGCGAATAAACCAGTGGCTACTTAAATAACAGAAAGGATTGGTCGTTAAATGAAACAGGTTAAAAAATGCGTTCTTGCGTATTCGGGAGGTCTTGACACCTCAATAATTATCCCATGGCTCAAGGAGAACTACGGCTGCGAGGTAATCGCGGTCTCCGCCGACGTCGGGCAGGGGAGCGAGCTTGAAGGACTTGAGGAAAAGGCAATAAAGACTGGCGCCTCCAAGCTCTTTGTCCTTGACCTTGTTGATGAGTTTGTCGACGAATATATCATTCCGACTATGCAGGCGGGAGCTAATTACGAAGGATATCTGCTCGGAACCTCCTTTGCCCGTCCCGTAATAGCAAAGCGCATCGTCGAAATCGCTCTCAAAGAGGGCGCGGACGCAATCTGCCACGGCTGCACCGGAAAGGGCAACGATCAGGTGCGTTTTGAGCTTGCGATAAAGGCTTTCGCGCCGCAGATGACCATTATTGCACCTTGGCGCGAGTGGGATCTTAAGAGCCGCGACGACGAAATAGACTACGCCGAGGCACACAATATTCCGCTTAAAATAAACCGCGAAACCAACTATTCCAAGGACAAGAACCTTTGGCATCTGAGCCATGAGGGCCTTGAGCTCGAGGACCCGGCAAACGAGCCGAATTATCAGAAGGAAGGCTTCCTTGAGATGGGCGTTTCGCCCGAGCAGGCCCCCGACAAGGCGAGCTATGTCGAAATTGAGTTCGAAAAGGGCGTGCCTGTAGCCGTTGACGGCAAGAAAATGAAGGCGAGCGATGTTATACGCGCACTAAACAAGCTCGGCGGAGAAAACGGCATCGGCATATTCGACTGCGTTGAAAACCGTCTTGTCGGCATGAAGAGCCGCGGAGTCTATGAGACCCCGGGCGGCACCATCCTTTACCGCGCACACAATGTCCTTGAGACGCTTTGCCTCGATAAGGAAACTTCGCACATGAAGTCACGACTTGCCATTACCTTTGCAGAGCTTGTATACAACGGACAGTGGTACACCCCGCTCCGTGAGGCGCTGACCGCCTTTGTTGACAGCACACAGAGAAACGTGACCGGAAAGGTAAGACTCAAGCTCTATAAGGGCAACATCATAAATGCTGGAGTATGGAGCAAATACAGCCTCTATTCCGAGGATATCGCTACCTTCGGCGAGAGCGATTACAATCAGAAGGATTCCGAGGGCTTTATAAACCTGTTCGGACTGCCGCTTAAGGTTAAGGCGATGCTGGAGCAGGGACTTCTCGAGAAATAAAAACACATTAATCGCTGACGGCTTGTTCGTCAGCGATTACCCAATATACGAAATCGAGGTAAGTTTGAAACCTTTCAAACTTAAATTGATTTAAGTGCGTTTTTCTCGCCGCTAACGCGGCAACCGAAAAAATGCACATTATGACCATTCCTTTTCATGGTCGTTTTGTGCCTCAAGCAATGTGAAAGGAATGGTCAATAAATGAAACTATGGTCGGGACGCTTTGAAAAGAATACGGATCAGCTGGTGGACGAGCTAAACGCCTCCATCGCCTTCGATTCCCGCCTTTATAGGGAGGATATTGAGGGCAGCATGGCCCACGCCATGATGCTTGGCTCCGTCGGTATTCTTAAGCCCGAGGAGGTAATAAGCATAACATCGGCGCTTAAGGACATCCTTAAGGATATCGAGGAAGGAAAGCTCGAATTCTCGCTTGAAAATGAGGACATCCATATGAGCGTCGAGGCGGAGCTGACGCGCCGTATCGGTGATGCCGGAAAAAGGCTGCACACAGCTAGAAGCCGCAACGATCAGGTCGCGCTCGATATCAGGCTTTATTTAAAGCGTGAGATAACGGATATTAGAGGGCTCGTCCTGTCGCTTATCGAAACACTGCTTAAAAAAGCGCAGTCGCACACACTGACCGTTATGCCTGCCTATACTCACCTCCAGAGAGCGCAGCCGACGACCTTCGCGCACTACATGATGGCCTATGCCAATATGTTCAGGCGCGATGTACTGAGGCTTGAGGACTGTCTTGCGAGGATGGACGAGTCGCCTCTTGGCAGCGGCGCGCTCACGGGTACGACCTATCCGATTAACCGCGTGATGGTCGCGGATACTCTGGGCTTTGCTCGAATCACGCAGAACAGCCTTGACGGAGTTTCTGACCGCGACTTCGCTCTCGAATTCATGTCCGGCCTGTCGATTCTTATGATGCACCTGTCTCGCTTTTCCGAAGAGATAATCATGTGGTGCTCTTGGGAGTTTCGCTTTATAGAGCTTGACGACGCATACTCAACAGGCTCGTCTATAATGCCTCAGAAGAAGAATCCCGATATAGCGGAGCTTGTGCGCGGAAAAACAGGCCGCGTCTATGGCGACCTTATTACTCTTCTGACCGTTATGAAGGCGCTGCCGCTTGCATACAACAAGGATATGCAGGAGGACAAGGAGCCGCTTTTCGACGCGATTGACACGGTCAAAAAGTGCCTGCCTGTATTTGCCGCGATGATAGATACAATGACGATAAAGGCCGAGAACATGCGGGCGGCGGCAAGCGGCGGCTTTATAAACGCAACCGACTGCGCCGACTATCTCGTTAAGAAGGGGCTCGCGTTCCGCGACGCCTACACGGTCACCGGCAAGCTCGTCAACTCCTGCATCGCAAACGGCAAGACTCTGGAAACGCTGACTCTTGAAGAGTACAAAGGCTTTTCGCCGCTTTTTGAGGGCGACGTTTTTGAGGCAATTTCGCTCGAAACCTGCCTGAAGGGCAGAAGCGTGCCGGGCGGCCCGTCGCCGGAATCGGTCAAGGATCAGATGGCCTATATTCGTGAATTTCTAACTGAAAAAACGAAATAGAAACGTAGGGCGGGAGAAATCCCGCCCCTTTTTGCACGCAGAAGCCCGATAACACAATATATGTTATGTTGACAAATAGCGGCCCGAGTCGCTATAATTAGTAAGTACGAAACTGAAGCCGCACAAGTATTTGAAAAGGGCTGTCTTTTTTATCTCAGACTGAATATAATATATAGATAAATAACTGGAACGGGGAATAAGATGATAATTAACAGAATAAGCCTCAAGGAGGACGCGAAAGCCAAGGTGGCGGCCGCAATTCCCTCTACTACGCTGCCAACGCTGGGATTTCTTATTATTATGGCTGTATTATCCGGGATAGAGCGAAATCTGGATACGCGTTTTGACTCGTGGTATAACGGCATTAGGTTTTATATTTGGGATATGGGGCCCTTTCCGGTTTTTAACTTTACAAGAATAATGGCTTACTCTGCGCTTTTTATAATCCTGCTGAGGCTGATATCCGATATCCTTTCCTCCGGCTACAGCTGGTACGCTCTTAGAATAAGCCGATCGATACACGCTGTGTTTTCAAATATATTCGATCCGCTGAACATGATATTTAAGGTTCTCGGGCTAACGATTGTTATTTCAGTATTCTGCTTTCTGTGGTCTCTGCTGCTCGTTATCCCCGGCATTATCGCGGCTTACAGCTACCGTCAGGCTTACTATATTCTTTTCGACCATCCGGATTACGGAATACTCGACTGTATACGGGAGAGCAAAAGAATGATGCGCGGTAACAAAGGTGAGCTTTTTGTGCTTGACCTTTCGTTTATCGGCTGGCATATCGTCTGCGCATTAACCCTCGGCATACTCTATATTTGGAAGCTGCCGTATATCGAGGTTACCTATGCTGGCTTTTACAACGCCGTCTGTGGGCATGCTCATACCGAGCATACGTCCAGCGAACAGGCTAAGGAAGATCCAAACAAGTTTCCTTGGGAATAGGATGAAATGATAAATAGAGCGGCCGATTCGGCCGCTCTATTTAGTCTGTCAAAAACTCCCTCTCAGGGAAATAGAAATCTATTTTTCCGGGAATTCACTTCTCGGAAAAATTCCTCAGCCCGCGCAAATCGTGCGCGACCGGGGGTATCGCGGCGTAAGCCGCGTATCTAGGGGGAATTGGATTCCCCCTAGAAGCTTACAAGCTCAATAGAGCGGCCGATTCGGCCGCTCTATTGCTTTCAAGAAGTAGAGAAATCTTATCTTTTCGGAGTGATGCCCAGAATGTCCATGACGGCCTCACCTGCGAGGATAAGACCCGCCGCGCCAGGCACCCATGCGACGCTTGCGGGGATGCTTCTTCTCCCGGGAGGCGGAGTCTCGAGCGGCAGGGGCTCGGCGGCGTATTCGGGGCTGTAAACCACCTTGTGGTGCTTTATACCCTTATACCTGAGCTCCTTTCGAATAACCCTTGCGAGGGGACAGTTTTCGGTTTTTGATATATCAGCGACGCGAAGCTGCGTGGCGTCGAGCTTATTGCCCGTGCCGAGAGCCGATATTATCGGAAGCTCCCTCTCCTTTGCCGACATAATAAGATCCAGCTTGCAGGACACAAGGTCTATAGCGTCTATGATATAGTCGTAGCTTGTGCAAAACAGGGTGTCCCTTGTATCTGCGCTGTAATACTCGTTTTTTACATTTACCTTGATCTCGGGATTAATGTCCTTCGCTCTCGCGGCCATCACCTCGGCCTTCCACTCGCCCTGTGTAGAATGCAGGGCGCAGAGCTGGCGGTTCAGATTGCTTTCTCCAACACGGTCATGGTCAAGTATCGTTATCTCGCCGACGCCGGAGCGTGCAAGCGCCTCAACGGCATAGCTGCCGACGCCTCCGATACCGACCACCGCTATATGAGCTTTCGAGAGGATGTCGAGCTTTTCCGTGCCTATCATCATCTCAAGCCTAATAAACTGTCCCATATTTTCACCTTCCGAATACTATTATGGGGAACACTTTCGTGTTCCCCATAAAACTGTTAAAACAATTCTGCTCTTAGCTTTTTACTTTGTAAATTTCATTGCGAAGGTCTTGCTTATCTCATAGCTGCCCTTTTGGTCGCTAACCATCTTGGTGTAGGTATCGTTTTTGAGGCCGGTTGTCGCAAGCGACTTCCAGTATAGCTCGCCCTCTCCGGAGTAGTACATGATGTGATAGCCGTAGTCGGTCTTTACGATTCCGCTGTCGCCGGCTTTACGATTCGCGGCGAAGCACCAATCCTCAAACTCGGAGACCATCTGTCCCTTGTTAACTGCGTAGAAGCCACCCTCAGATGCGTTGCTGTCGGCGGAATTCGTTTTCGCAAGCTCCGCAAAGGAATCCTCGGTAGCGGCACCCTTCTTCCACTCGTCGTAAACCGCCTGTGCCTTTGTCAAAGCTTCGGCGTATTGGTCGGCGTTTGTCTTGTCCTCGACCTTGAACAGTATATGACGGACGTTCTTGACGTTGTACGAGTTGTCGTTACGCTCGATGAAGTAAAGCACAAAATAGCCATCCGTGGTTTCGACTACCGTTGTGTTGCCGCTTTTTCTGGAGCTGTCAAGCAGCCATTCAGAAGTGCCTGAGGTAAAGGAGGAAGAGCTCTGATACTTTTTAAGAGTGCCGGCTCCGTTTTCGTAGGTTGCTTTCTCGGCCTCGGGAGCGTTTGCGTAGACAAGGCTGTTAAACTCCGACTCGGTTTTGGCAGCCGCAATCTTTTCGGCTATCGTCTTCGCGTTCGCCATTGCCTTTGTGCTGTCGATGCCGTTTACCTCATCTGCGGCGCCGCTGACCTTGTACTCGCGGTAGGTAAACACATCCTTGGAGTCCTTGTTCTTAGCGTAATACGCAGAGAGCTCGTCATCGGTAAACTTTAGAGCGTCGGTGTATTCCTTGGCGTAGTAATAAGCGAGGTACTGAATCTCAAGGTTTTTCTTCAGATTCGACTCCGTCGTTCCCTCGCCGTACTTTGCTTCAAGCAGAGCCGTCACGCTCGCGAAATCCTGCTGCTTATAGGTTGTCCTGTAGCTTTCAAGCAGTTCGTCTATGGCATTTTTTGCCTCATCCGGAAGCTTGTACCCCGCCTTTTTGGCGGCGTCGTTAAGAATACAGGTTTCCTGCATGTTATTTAAAGCCGTTTCCTGAAGATAGTCGGCCCAGGTCTGCGTGTCGCTGAACTGCTGCTGGTCCAGCGGCTTGCTGGTGTCCAGGAAATAGCTCAGATAGTCTCCGTATTGAGTGTAAAGGTTATAGTACTCGGTGTAGTAATAGAAGTTTACGTCGGTAGCGGAAAAGCTCCAGCTGCCGATTTTTGCGGCCGGAACACCCTTCTTCAGGTAGTTGGAATTTATCAGAACAGATACGGCCAACAAGACAACAAGTACCGCTGCGATTAAGGTCACGTTTCTCCTGAATTTTTTTTTCTCCTGAAGTACTTTTTGCGCTTGTGCCTGCCGCTTTTCCGAAGCTGTAGGCTTAGGCTTATTATTCTTATTTTGTGTCGATTCGCCCATATCCAAAACATCCTTTTTCATTATTGGCGGAGTTGTCCCCAGCCGACAGCTCAGCCGAGATTTGTAAACACTGAGTAATTATAACCGAAACTATACATTCTTTCAAGATAAAATTTAATGAAGGGAGCTGTAAAACAACTTTCTTCCAGACTGTCGAAAAACTCCCTCGCAGGGAAATTGAATTTTATTTTTCCGGAAATTGACTTTTCGGAAAAATACCACAGCCCGCGCAAATCGTGCGCGACCGGGGGTATCGAGCCGT
>CAYQMY010000032.1:0-13163 GCA_964418735.1 uncultured Oscillospiraceae bacterium
TTTAATAAAGTTAAGTTTGAAAATTTCAAACTTATCCATTCCTCTCGCATTACCTTCGTTTCTTGGGCGTTGCCGTAAACTTTTCAACCATAAATTCGGGGTAGTATGACTTTTTCGCCCTTCGCAGGTTTTCCGAGCCCATATCGTCCTCGCGATTTATATAAACTATTTCAGGATGATTTTTGACGATATGCCTTACAAATTCACGGTTTATCATCGGATAAGCGCCGTCAATATCCGCGTAGGCCTTTTCGAAATGCACGATGTAGGTGTCGCTGCAAAGCTTTTCGCCGATTGTAAAGGCGACGGCTTGTCCGTCGGCGCGAAGTATTCCGCCTTCAAGCCCAAGCTCGTTAAAATAGCGGAAGGCCTTGTCAATGGCTTCAAATTCGCCCTTATATTCGTCTCTATTATCCTCGTTTACATGGCGGCGTATCCATTCGGAGTTCATTTCCACACAAAGCTCTAAATTTGAGGAATCGACAGGCTCGAAAGACCATTTGTGGTTTTGCTCGAATCTGTTTATATAGTTTCTCTTTGCGTGAAGCTGCTTGCCGGACAAAGTTGACAGCTTTTCGGCGGAGTAAACGTAATCGAAATAGGCTCGCTCCTCCTTGAAATCAAAAAGGCAGGGAAATAGTATGTCAATTTTTTCGGCATTATCAGCAGTGATGCTTCTCATAATAAAGGGTAGACCGCGCTCCTCTGCGTCCTTTGTGACGGCTAAAACGGCGGCTCTCATGTCGCCGGTGCCGATAGGGAAGGAATAGTAATGCCTGCCGTGAATTTCTGTTCTAAATACGAGTCTGTCTTCAACAAGGGCGGCGGTCAGATGAAAGGAACTGCCCCACATAAAAACATTGGTAAAATTAAAATCGCCACTTCTCGAATCCTCGGCACGGAAGTGCTTGTCCATCCACGCCTTGTCCGATAGCACAATAGGTTTAAAATCAATCACGAAAAAAGCTCCTTGTTATAAGTGTTTGTACATATCTGGTTTATCATACTCTGAAGCTCCTTGAGGTCGGAGAAGGTATCTGGTCGTCTTCTGGGGTCTCTCAAAAGCGCGGCAGGGTGGTATATTGCCATCATTTTTATACCGCCGGCTTCATACCATGAGCCGTGGTCGTTAGATATTTTGAAGTCCGGAGATATTATACGCATTGCGGCAATGCGTCCAAGGCATACGATGATCTTAGGCTTTATCAGCGCCGTTTGCCTTCGAAGCCAGTCTATGCAGGCGTCCTGCTCTGTATTAAGCGGGTCGCGGTTTTTTGGAGGGCGGCACTTGACAATGTTGGCTATATAAATATTTGTACGGTCAAGATCGATTATTGACAGCATCTCGTCGAGCAGCTTTCCGGCGCGTCCGACAAAAGGCCGACCTGTGAGGTCCTCCTGCTCGCCGGGGCCTTCTCCGATAAAAAGTACCTCGGCTTTGGGATTGCCGTCCCCAA
The DNA here is from genome assembly GCA_964418735.1 of uncultured Oscillospiraceae bacterium. Taxonomy (GTDB): domain Bacteria; phylum Bacillota; class Clostridia; order Oscillospirales; family Oscillospiraceae; genus DUPK01. The sequence continues at coordinate 1,458 of CAYQMY010000032.1, forward strand.
AAACGACGTTCGTTCGGGTTTCGCAAAGAGAACAGCGTTCACATTTGAGGCAGGAATTTCGTAAATTTTCCCAAGATTCCATGTTCTGCTCCTTTTGATAATAAGAATCATCATAAAATTATATTACAAATTTCAAAAAAAAGCAATTCGGATCTAAGTATTATGACAATTATTATAGTGTCGGATGCATTAAAGTTGCGGCAAAAAACGGTCATTTTTTTGTAATGCCTTAAATTTGAGAATTTGACAAATTAAATGAACAAGTTTAAAATAATGCCTGTAAGTGAATATAGCTTTCTGATTTGAAAAGCTATTTTGAGGATTTAAGAAAATCAAATAAGGAGTGTAAATCATGGACAAGAACGAAGCAAAAGTATATGTTCAAGGTCTCGTAGAAAGAGCAAAAGCGGCTCAGAAAATCGCAGAGACACACGACCAGGCTAGAGTAAACGAACTCTGTGCAGCTGTTGCATGGGCTGCCTGCAAAGAGGATTTCCGCAGAGCCGCGGCTAAGCTGCTTGTTGAGGAATCCCGCATGGGCGTTGAACAGGATAAGTTCAACAAGATCCTTAATAAGGCTAAGGGCGTCTGGAAGGACATGAAGGATGATATCTCTGTTGGCATCGTAGAAACCAACACTGAGAAGCAGATCGTCAAGTACATTAAGCCCGTCGGCGTTATCGCTGCTCTGATCCCCGTAACAAACGGAGAGGCTACTCCTATTGTTAAGGCTCTTTGGGCGCTTAAGGGCAGAAACGCCATCATCATGACTCCGCACCCCAGAGGAAAGAAGACCCTTCAGTACGTCACCGATTACATCAGAGCTGTTCTTAAGCAGTACAACGCTCCGGAAGATCTCGTAATGTGCGTTGACCCGAACAACTTTGCTCTCGAAGTAACCCACGAGCTCATGGCTCAGTGCGATTACATCGCAGCAACCGGCGGCACTCCGATGGTTCGTGTTGCATACAGCTCCGGTACTCCCGCTATCGGCGTCGGCACCGGCAACGTTGCAACCTACATCGATTCAAGCGCTGATCTTAAGGATGCTGCACACAAGATCATGCTCTCCAAGGTGTTTGACAACTCCACCTCCTGCTCCTCCGAAAACGAGTGCATCGTAAACGAAGCCGTTTATGATGATTTCGTAAAGGCTATGGAGGCCGAGGGCGGCTATCTTATCAAGGAAGACAGCGCCGAGAAGGAAATTGTCAAGAAGACCATGTGGCCGAAGTGGCACGAGGATCACTCCAACCACGACCTCACCCGCGACCTTATAGCTAAGACCGCTCCCGAGATGTGCGAGGCTATGGGCCTTAAGGCTCCGAAGGATGTCAAGTTCATCATGGTAGAGGAGAACGGCGGCTTCGGCAAGGATTACCCCTTCACCGGTGAGAAGCTCTCCGTCATCACCACGCTCATCAAGTGCAAGAGCTTTGAGGACGGCATGGACAAGATTTCCGCCTGCCTTGGCTACATGGGCAACGGACACAGCTGCGGTATACACACCAAGAACGACGAGCAGATCGACAAGCTTGCTACCCGCATGACCGTTTCCAGAATCATGGTCAATCAGGCTCAGGCTCTCGGAAACAGCGGCTCATGGGGCAACGGCATGCCCGTAACCATGACTCTCGGCTGCTCCACATGGGGCTATAACAGCACCAGCGAGAACGTAACCTGGAAGCAGTTTGTAAACTACACCGTAGTTTCTAAGCCTATCGCGGCCATTATCCCGGCTGACGAGGAGCTGTTCCCGGAGTACATCCGCAACAAGTAAGATTCTCCTCAATAATCAAGAGCGGCGCAGAAATGCGCCGCTCTGAGCATGTCGAAAACAATTTTTCGACATGCTTCTAGGGGGTATCCAATACCCCCTAGATACGCAGCTAAAGCCGCGATACCCCTGGTCGCGCACGATTTGCGCGGGCTGAGGAATTTTTCCGAGAAGTGAATTCCCGGAAAAATGATTTTAATTTTCCCTGCGAGGGAGTTTTTTGACAGTCTGAGAGCGGCGCAGAAATGCGCCGCTCTATTTTGCAATTGTACTTGCCGAATTCATGCAAAAAGAAAGCCTGCATTGGGCAGACTTCCTTTTTGATATAAGGTATATTTTTTGATTTTATTCGACGTCCTGCAGAGCGTCGTAGCCTTCTTCACCTGTGCGAACCTTGATGACATTCTCGACGTTGTAGACGAAGATCTTGCCGTCGCCGATGTTTCCGGTGTAAAGAACCTTCTTCGCTGTATCGATTACAGTTCTGACCGGCACCTTGCTTACAACGATTTCAATCTTTACCTTAGGCATTAGGTTTGTTTCAAACTCTACGCCGCGGTAATATTCAGTATGCCCGCCCTGTGTGCCATAGCCAAGCACGTTTGTAACGGTCATGCCGGTAATGCCGATTTTGTCCATGGCGTTCTTGAGAGACTCGAATTTATTCTGCTTGGTAATAATTTCGATTTTAGTAAACTTAATACCAATATCAGAGGTGTTTGGTACGTTAACTACCTTAATAGGAACTGCGTTCTCAACTGGTACAGTACCCGGCACAGGCTCGGGAACGGTGTATTCTACATCCCTTTCGCTGGAGTTGGTGTAGTCGACAGTAACGAATTCGGGGTAGCCCTGGTTTCCGTGCTCGCCTATATCAAGACCTTCAATTTCCTCTTCGGCAGTAACGCGCAGGCCGATGGTCTTCTTTATCGCGATCCAGATAAGAACAGTAACAGGGAAGACGAAGACGGCAACGCTCAAAACTCCTAAAGCCTGACTTCCGAGAAGACCAAAGCCGCCGCCGAAAAACAGTCCATTTGGAGTACTTATGCCGGCAATTCCGTCCTGAGCAAAAAGTCCGACAAACAATGTGCCAAGCACACCGTGTACAAGGTGAACAGAAAGGGCACCTACAGGGTCGTCAAGCTTGTGTCTGTCAAAGAAAATAACAGATAGAACCACGAGAACACCCGCAATCGCACCGATGATAAGCGAGCTGGTGACGCTTACATATGCGCAGCAAGGAGTAATTGCGACCAGACCTGCGAGAAGTCCGTTGATCGACATGCCGAGGTCGGGTTTGCCGATAACAATCCATGCTGTTGCTGTAGCTGTAAGTACTGCCATTATGCCCGCAGTGTTGGTCGTAACCAGTATGTGCGATATTGCTCCCGGTATTGCGGCCATTGTAGAACCGGGGTTAAAGCCGAACCATCCGAACCACAAAACGAAGGCTCCTATAGTTGCAAGGGCCATGTTATGTCCTGGGATAGGATGTACCTTGCCGTCCTTTGAGTACTTTCCGATTCTGGGGCCGAGAATAATTACACCCGCAAGTGCCGCCCAGCCGCCAACCGAGTGAACAACTGTACCGCCCGCGAAGTCAAGCATGCCAAGCTTTGCGAGGAAGCCGCCGCCCCATATCCAGTGGCCGACAATCGGATAAATGAACATCGTAAGAAAAAGCGAAAATACAATAAATGATATGTACTTGATACGTTCTGCGACAGCTCCCGATACTATCGTGGCTGCAGTTCCGCAGAAAACAAGCTGGAAGAAGAATTTAGCCCAGAAGGGAACCCCCGCCCATGAAATTGCGGAGTAAACGCCCTGATAGAGCTCACCTGTCGCGGGGGAATTGTCGGCACCGCCTGCCATAAAAAGGCCCTTCAGGCCGATAAAGCCGTTTCCGTCTCCGAACATTAGACCCCAGCCGAGAACCAGAAAGCCGAGTGAGGATACTGCGAATACGATAAAGTTTTTTGATAGGATGTTTACCGAATTTTTTTGACGTGCGAGACCAGTTTCGACTGCGGCAAAGCCGAGATTCATGAAGAATACCAGAATAGCCGCGAGGATTACCCATATGGTATCCAAAATTACTTGAGTTTCCATTTTTACCCCTCTTTTCTAAAAAATTAAAAGGCGCAGAACAACACGAGGTTGATTCAGCGCCTTTGCTTACAAAAGTTTATTAACTTTGTTGACACTATAGCAAAAATAATTTTGCAAGTCAAGAGTTTTTTTCCGTCATTTTTGACAAAAATAATTCATATAATTCACTTTTCTTTTGGCTTGAAAATAAGTGCAACAAGATATCCGAAGAAAATAGCCGCACAAATTCCTCCGGCGGCAGCTGTCAAGCCGCCAGTTAATATTCCTAGAGCGCCGGATTTTTCTATCGCTTTTTTAACGCCTTGCGCGAGCACGTTTCCAAAGCCCGTCAGAGGGACGGAAGCTCCCGCGCCAGCCCATTCGGCAAAGGGCTTATATAGTCCCACCGCGCCTAGTATTACACCTGCAACTACATAGGAAACAAGTATTCTGGCCGGAGTAAGCTTGGTTTTGTCTATCAGTATTTGGCCTATAAGGCAAAGCAGACCTCCTACAAGAAAGGCTTTAACGTATGACACAAACATGTTAATCAGCCTCCTATCTCAGTGCTTAATGCAACTGCATGGCAAATTCCGAGTATGCTTTCCTTCTGCTGAACTGAGGTGGGTGACATCAGCGCGCCGGTGGGGGCAAAAAGGACTCTTTTCCATCTGCCGGCACGCATACCGTTTAGAATATATCCCGCAAGAACCGATGCGGAGCAGCCGCAGCCGGAAGCGCCCGCGTGGACATCCTGCTCTGCGGAGAAAATCATTAGGCCGCAGTCCTGATATATTGCGGAAAGGTCTATACCGTCATCCTTAAAGAAATCTAAAACTACTGAGTGCCCAATGCTGCCTAGATCGCCGGTTAAAATAAGGTCATAGTATGAAGGCTCTAATCCTGTGTCATCGAAGTGCGTGCGCAAAGTATCGTATGCGCTAGGCGCCATGGCGGCTCCCATATTGTTGTTGTCTTTAATGCCTGCGTCAACGATTTTACCCGTGGTTGTATGTGTAACGTAAGGGCCGTTTCCGTTTGCGGACAAAACTAATGCACCCGAACCTGTCACAGTCCACTGCGCGGTCGGCGGTCTCTGCCCTCCGTATTCGAGAGGAAAGCGGAATTGCCGCTCTGCTGAGCAAAAGTGGGAGGAGGTTACCGCCGCCGTCACATCCGCGAAGCCTCCGTCAATGGTCATCGCGGCAAGGGAGAGGGATTCACCCATGGTTGAGCATGCGCCGTAGAGCCCGAAAAAGGGCACGGCGCTCTCGCGCATTCCGAAGGAGGAGCCTATACACTGGTTTAAAAGGTCTCCCGCAAAGAGGTACTCAATAGCGGTAGAGGGTAGGGCAGCCTTGCTCAAGGCAAGCGATAAAGCCTGCTTCTGCATTGCCGTTTCGGCCTTTTCCCAGGTTTCCATTCCGAAGTAGGAGTCCTCATTGATAGAATCAAAGCTTGCACAGAGAGGCCCTTCGCCCTCCTTTTTTCCCACAACGCAGGCGCTGCCGATAATCGAAGGCGGGCTTTGAAAACATATTGTTTGTTTACCGATATGCTTTAAGCTCAAAATAATCACTCCAAGAAAAATCTTTACTTATAGGTAGTATTTTTAGTATTTTTTTCTGTTATATGCTGTTAATTAATAAAAACATGTTTTTTGCAGGCGAAAAATCATATATAATAAAGAAAAACTATAGTTTGGAGAGTACAGATGCGCTATATTTTCGGTCAGAATCAAACAGAGATACAAAGCGCTGATTTTGATCCGGTCAAGACCTTTGAATGCGGACAGTGCTTCCGCTGGAATGCGGATTCTGAAGGCGTTTATACGGGTGTGTTCGGAAAGCATGCGGCAAGAGTCCGGAAGGAGAACGATTCGGTATTTATTAGCTGTGGCAAAGAAGAGTTTGAGACGGTCTGGAGGGAATACTTCGACCTTGACCGCGATTACGCTAAGGTCAGGGAAGCTGTCGGCATCGACGACTATATGCGCAGGGCTTCCGAGTACGGTAGGGGAATCAGGATGCTTCGTCAGGACAAGTGGGAGGTTGTATGCTCCTTTATCATCTCTCAGTGCAACAACATACCGCGCATTAAAAAGATAGTAGAGACAATGTGCGAAAGCTTCGGGGAAGCCTTCGAATTTGAGGGAAAAACGCTCTATTCGTTTCCGACCGCAGAAAAAATCGCCGCGCTTTCAATAGAGGATCTCGCAGTGCTTCGCTGTGGCTACAGGGCACCCTACATAATTAATTCCGCTCGCGCTGTTTCGGACGGCAGCCTTGACCTTGAAACGCTCTCTGCGATGGACTGCGATGTTGCGCTTAAGGAGCTCGGCAAAATGAACGGTATAGGCGACAAGGTGGCAAACTGCATCGTTCTCTTCGGTTTTCAGATGTTCTGCGCCTTTCCTGTGGACGTCTGGATGAAGCGCGCACTGGCGGAGCATTACGGCAAGGATTTTAATCCCACCTCAGTTTTTGGAGAATATGCGGGCTTTGCGCAGCAGTATATGTTTTATTATGCGCGTTCCGGAGAAAAATAAAATAGATATAGGCTTTTATAGCCTTTACAAGTTGACTTTTTATGACGGAAGTTGTAAACTACTTTAAATATTCACATACAATAAAATCCTGCTTTGCAGGGCATCAGATAAGGAGATGTGCAATGAATTTTGATAATAAAATAGTTGGCGAAGGCATCACGTTTGACGACGTGCTTTTGATTCCCGCAGAAAGCAATATTCTACCGGCCGACATTAACCTTACTACTAATCTTACAAAGAAGATTAAGCTCAATATTCCCATTATGAGCTCGGCGATGGATACCGTCACCGAGTCGCGTATGGCTATAGCGCTCGCCAGAGAGGGCGGAATAGGCATTATCCACAAGAACATGAGCATAGAGCGTCAGGCTGAGCAGGTCGATATGGTAAAGCGCTCTGAAAACGGCGTTATCACGAACCCGTTCTTCTTGGGACCGAGGCATACGCTTGCCGACGCCGACGAGCTTATGGCGAAGTATAAGATTTCCGGAGTTCCCATCGTTGAAAACGGCAAGCTCATCGGCATAATCACAAACCGTGACATGAAGTTCCAGGAGGACTTCGGCCAGCTTATAGGCGATGTCATGACAAAGGAAAACCTGATTACCGCCAAGGAGGGCACAACGCTTGAGGAGGCAAAGCAGATTCTTCGCCGCCACAAGATCGAAAAGCTGCCAATAGTTGACGAAAACTTCAGCCTTAAGGGTCTTATAACAATTAAGGATATTGAGAAAGCGGTGACTTACCCCAATTCTGCAAGGGATGTCTCCGGACGCCTGCTTGTGGGCGCCGCAATCGGCGTTACCGGCGACGTTCTGGAAAGAACCGCGGCTCTTGTCGAGGTGGGCGTGGATGTGCTTGTGCTTGACTCCGCGCACGGACATTCCAAGAACATTATGACCTGCATAAGTAAAATAAAGGAAAAATATCCCGAGGTTCAGCTTATCGCTGGAAATGTTGCGACAGCTGCCGGCACCGAGGCCTTGATAAAAGCCGGAGCAGACTGCATAAAGGTCGGCATGGGCCCGGGCTCCATCTGCACAACACGTGTAGTCGCAGGAATCGGCGTTCCGCAGATAACGGCTGTTATGGAAGCATCAGCGGTCGCAAAAAAGTACGGCATACCCATTATTGCTGACGGCGGCGTAAAGTATTCCGGCGATATTGTAAAGGCTATCGCTGCAGGAGCAGACGTTGTTATGCTCGGCTCGCTGCTTGCGGGCTGCGAGGAAAGCCCGGGAGATACCGAGGTATATCAGGGCAGGCAGTTCAAGGTCTACCGCGGCATGGGCTCGCTCGCTGCTATGGCCTGCGGAAGCAAGGACAGATACTTCCAGGAGAACAGCAAAAAGTTCGTTCCCGAGGGCGTTGAGGGACGCGTGCCTTACAAGGGACACGTTTCGGAGACCATTTACCAGATGAACGGCGGTCTGCGCTCCGGAATGGGCTACTGCGGAACGTCAACTATACCCGAGCTTCAGAAGGACGGACGCTTTGTCAAAATCACAAGCGCGGGACTTCGTGAGAGCCATCCTCATGATATTTATATCACGAAGGAAGCGCCTAACTACACCGTTAACCCACAGTAAGAAATATGCGTATTGATGTTTTGGGAGTGGGGTTTGACAATCTCACTCTTGAGGAAGCTCTTGAAAAGGCTTCTGAAAAAAGGGGCGGCTATGTCGTTACCCCAAACCCTGAAATTGTCTGGCTTGCCCGTGAGGATGAAAAGCTGAGGCTCGCGCTAAATGAGGCCTCGCTTGTACTACCGGACGGCATAGGAATAGCTTACGGCGCTAAAATTCTCGGCCGTCCGCTGAAAACCAGAGTTCCGGGCATAGAGTTTGCGACGGCTTTTATTGCGCGGCTCGCGTCAGAAAATAAAAAGGTGTTTCTGTTTGGCGCAAAGCCGGGCGTCGCGGAGCTTGCGGCTGGAAATTTGAGGGAGAAGTTTCCGGGTCTTATAATCTGCGGCACTGCCGACGGTTATTATAAGGACGATGCTCCCATTATCGCCGCGATAAACGAGGCGAAGCCCGATTTTCTTCTGGTGTGCCTTGGTGCGCCTAAGCAGGAAATCTGGATGCGCGAGCAGGCAGGGAAGCTTGAGGTCGGCCTGATGGCAGGTCTCGGAGGCGTACTTGATGTTTATGCGGGCATTGTTGAGCGAGCCCCCGAAGCTTGGAGCAAATCGGGCTTTGAGTGGCTTTACAGGCTGATAAAGCAGCCTAGCAGATATAAAAGAATGATGAAGCTTCCGCTTTTTATGTTTAAGGTTATCGGAGAAAGAATCAAAGGCAGATGAGGTGCGCGATGGGCAGGCTAATAGTATTTGAGGGCATAGACGGCTCGGGAAAATCCACTCAGTTTAAAAGGATCTGCGAGCGTCTCGAAGCGGAGGGCAGAGACTTCAGGAAGCTTGTTTTTCCGCAGTATTCGGAGCCGTCCTCGGCACCGCTCCGGATGTACCTCGCGGGAGAATTCGGACAGCATCCTGAGGACGTAAACGCCTACGCCGCTTCCACTTTTTTTGCCGTTGACCGCTTTGCCTCTTATAAAAAGGTCTGGAAGGATTACTATAGCTCGGGCGGACTTGTCATGGCAGACAGATATACTACCAGCAACGCTGTGCATCAGGCGTCTAAGCTGCCAATAGGCGAGCGCAAGGATTTTTTTCGCTGGCTTACTGACTTTGAATACAGGCTCTTGGAGCTTCCTGCTCCCGACGTTGTAATTTACATGGATATACCGCTTGAAACAGCCCTTATGCAAATCAGAAAAAGGGAAGAGGCAACCAACACTAAGGGCGATATACATGAAACGGACACGGAATATCTGAAAAAATGCCACGAATGTGCCGCCTCCGCCGCCGAATATTATGGCTGGTCAAAAATAAAATGTACCAAGGGCGGAAATATGCGCGGCATTGAAGACATCCATAATGAAATTTGCGAATTGCTGAAGGGTGTGATATAGTGGTCTATATAATTTTGGGACAGGGCTTTGAGGAAATCGAGGCCTTATCAGTTTGCGACATTCTGCGCCGCGGCGGAGTCGAGGTGAAGCTTGCAGGAGTTGGCGGGCTTCAAATTATCGGAGGCCACAAAATTACTGCTTTAGCGGATATAACGGTAAACGAAATCAAGCTGGACAATGCCGAAATGCTTGTAATTCCGGGCGGACTCGGCGGCGTTGAGAGCATAGAACAAAGTAACGAGTGCTCGGAGCTTATAAAGAATGCGGCAAAAAGGGAGCTTCCTCTCGCCGCTATCTGCGCGGGGCCGAGGGTGCTGGCTAGGCTTGCACTCATAAACGGCAAAAACATAACATGTTATCCAGGTATGGAAAAAGAAATGACCGGCGCGCTTGTTGACACTACAAAAGCTACGGTATCGGACGGAAGTCTTATAACCGGCAGAGCGCCGGGCGCTGCGTTTGATTTTGCTCTGGAGCTTTTGGCATATTTAAAAGGGGCGACAGCGGCCGAAAAGGTAAGGTTGGGGATGCACTATGAACGATGAGATTATTTTGGAAAAAAAGAGACTGCGCAGCGAAATAAGAGCCGATATGCGCGGTTTAAACGAGACCTATATTGCAGATAGTAATAAGGGAATCTATGAAAAGCTGTCTTCACTGCCGGAATTTTTAAATTCAAAGGTGGTTTTCGCTTTTTACAGCATAGGCGCGGAGCCCGATACCCATAGATTTATCGAGCTTGCGCTCAAAATGGGCAAAACCGTAGCGCTTCCGCGCTGCTACGGCAAAGGCATAATGGACGCCGCGATAATTAACAGTTTAGATGAATTGCAGGAAGGAGTTTTGAATATTCCTGCACCAACCGAAGCTGCAACCGCCATTTCTCCGGAGAAAATCGACTTCGCGCTCATACCTGCTCTTGCCTTTGACAAAGAGGGAGGACGTCTCGGTCAGGGAGGCGGCTACTATGACCGCTTTCTGGAAGACGCGCGTTTTTTTGCTGTGGGAATCGTCAGATCGAGGTTCTTTTTTGACCGCGTACCGGTTGAGGCGCATGACGCGAAGCTTAAGTGCATTGTAACTGAAAATGAAATTGCGAGGCTCGGATAGAGCCCCGCAACCTTCAATTTTTAGCAGCAGCCGCAGTTACGCGATCCATCGCCGCCGCCACAGCAGCAGCAAAGAACTACGAGGATAAGTATTATCCAACAACAACAATTGTTTCCGCCAGAGGTTCCGAAAAACATATTGAATTCCTTTCTCCGCACATGAAATTTCAGCAGTTCTCCCGCTCATAACGTGCGGTACAGATGCGGGAGCTTACGGAGCTTTTGGCGCCGTCTGTGATATACTATGCAGCCTGTAATTCTACGGTTACCTGTTTAGGAGTGAAAAAAGATGTCAAACAGCAGAGAGCAAGATAAGGATGTTTTCAATTTCGATACCGACGTATTTAAAATTGATACAGATACGTCCGGCGCAGGCTCCGGTTCCAAAAAAGATGAACTGGGGGATATTTTGGCGTCCGTGGAACTGGGAGATATGAAATTCTCCGACGATGATAAGTTCTGGGAGGATGACCTCTATAAGGACTTTTTCAAAGACAACAAAAGCGGCAGGACTAATCCGGCACCGCAAGGTTCTCTCGATTCCGCCACAAGAACCATGCCTATCGCAACAAAAAACGAATTAAAGGCCTTTTCGAACGCAGAAAAAATCCGTCCCTCAGCAAACAGAAATGGCAATGCGTCCAGAGGAAACGGAAAAGGCAGAAGCGACGACGCGGATATGCGCATTCGCGAGTCCCGCGGAAAGGGGCAGACTAAGGAGAAAAACATGGGCCGAAAACCTGTTCGACGCAGACGCTTCCGCTTAACCGGCGTACGATACTTTTTGTTTATTCTGGTTGTCAGCGTTATTCTTGCGGCCATTACATGGATATCGGCCAATGATGTGTTCGCTCTCAACAAGAAGCAGCACACCGCAATAGTGACAATACCAGAGAATTATTCGATGGGCAAGGTAGCCAGTATACTTAAAAAGAACGATATAATCGAATACAAATCGCTCTTTATGCTGTTCGGAGCTATAACAAAGGCGGATCAAAAAATCGACGCCGGCACCTACAAGCTTACTACCGACCTCGATTATCGGGCGCTGATTTCAAGAATGCAGGAGGGAAGCTCGGACGAGATTGTAAAGGTCACTATCCCAGAAGGCAAGACTATGACCGAAATCTTTGAAGTCCTCCAGAACGAGGGAGTATGCTCGGCCGAAAAGCTCAAGGATATAGCGACCAGCCACAATTTTG
>CAYQMY010000033.1:0-8569 GCA_964418735.1 uncultured Oscillospiraceae bacterium
TTCCATATCTTTCTCTGAATAAATCACCCTTTTACGGTAAATCTAACCGAAAGGGGTGATTTTTTTGCGCAAGAAAAACATATTATTTATTAGTTATCTCGCGGCCGCAGTCATAGCTTTCGGCGGAATGGTATATAAAAACCACCTTGAAGTCGAAGGCTATAACCGTTTTATAAACAACTCTTACCAAAGGTCTTTTACCGAGCTTGTTTCGTCAATCAACGAAATTGACACCGCTCTCGCAAAGGTAAAATACTCCACGACAGCTCCAATGATAAACGCCATAACAACTCAGATATTCGGAAAGTCAATGGCGGCGAAGATGTCCCTAGGAGAGCTGCCCTTTTCAGACTACGATCTGACTGAAACCGCAGGCTTTATTACCCGAGTCGGCGATTATTCCTACGCTTTGTCGGTATTGACCGCAGGCGGCGACATGCCGCTGAAAAAGGATTTGGAGAACCTTCAGAGCCTTTCTCTGACCGCCGCCGCGCTTTCCTCAAAGCTGACGCAGATTGAAGCCGAGGTTGGTCACGGTACGATGTCAGTTTCAAAGCTGACAAACTCCGAAAAAAGAGTCGACCAAACCGAAGAAAACGCCTCCCCAACCAATATCGGCGACAGCTTCAAGCTCATCGAAAGCGAATTTCCCGAAATCCCTTCGCTTATTTATGACGGACCCTTTTCAGGGCATGTCGAGGCTCAGAAACCGCTATTGATTGCCGGTATGCCCGAAGTGGACGCAGAGACCGCAAGGCTTAAGGCCGCCGAGTTCCTCGACGTTCCGCTTGAAAGAACATCAAGCATAGGAGATAGGGGCGGCAGAATTCCGGCCTACCTCGTAAACGCTTCCACCGACCGGGGCGATGTTACAGTATTGGTTACACAGCAGGGCGGCGTTGTCCTCTCTATAGTAGACGGCTTTTTCGCCGATGCCGCGAACATCTCTCCCGAGGGCGCGGTAGACATAGCCAAAAACTTCCTTGCCGACCACTGGTTTCCCGAAATGCACAGCAGCTACTGGACAGTGAGCAATAATGTAGCGCTAATAAACTTTGCGTCGCTGCAGGACGGAGTAATATGCTATCCCGATCTTGTGAAGGTCTCGGTATCGCTTGACACCGGCTCGATAATCGGCTATGAGGCCGTGGGCTATGTCACAAACCACACTATGCGAAACTTGCCACAGGTAATCGTTCCCGAAATCGAGGCAAAGAAGGTGGTTTCGCCCTCCCTGACCATCCTCAAACACGCTCTGACCGTTATCCCAACAGACGGCAAGCTCGAGGTGCTCTGTCACGAATTCAAATGCCTCTCCCCCGAGGGGCGCCACTATCTTGTATACGTGGACGCTCAAACGGGAAAAGAAAAAAAGATTCTCATTTTGCTCGAGGACGAGGGCGGAACGCTGACAATATAAAAGGCTCTAAAATATTCAACGGGGCTGCGTTGCAGCCCCGTTGTTTTTTTAACCCCACACCGCAGGGTAAATTAAATCAATTTTTCTGGGAATTCATTTCCCGGAAAAATACCACAGCCCGCGCGTTGGAGCGCGACCGGGGGTATCGCGGCATTCGCCGCGTATCTAGGGGGTACCCCATACCCCCTGGAAACTATTCACCGTATTGCTCGGCTTCCTTAATTTTGCGCTTGAGGTACTTACTGAATACTACATATATTAAAGCGGATAGTATGATCGGTATAACCCCGAAGAGAAAAAGCGTGGAATGCGCATGGCCCGTGGTGGCATAGGCGCTTATAACCGCACCGCCTATTATAGGCCCTGTAAACTGTCCTATATCTATGCCGAAGAAAGCGGTATTGCTCGCTGCCCCGCGCTTCACACGTGGAACCGCCTGTAGGGAGAGCGCCTGAAAAACCGGGAAGGAGGCGCCGAAGCCCAGCGAGGATAAAACCGCGCTTACATAAACAGCCGTCATGCTCTGGGCCTTCCACAGCAGCAAAAATGACGCTATGTAGAAGAATACGCTTGGATATATGATGAAAGATGCCCCAAAGCGGTCGACTATTTTTCCGGACAGCGGCCTCGAGATTAGCGTTACAACAGCGTAAATTGTGAAGAATGCCCCTATTCCCAAAAACCCCTTCTCGGCGGCATAGGGAACCATGTAGGCGTTCGAAATCGCATATGCAGCAAAGCTGAACATCATGCACAGCGCAATTGGGATTGCCGCAGGAGAGATAATATTCTTGTACCACACCCCTGCCGCGGCGATTTGCTCCTTGCTTGTCTTCCGGGGATTAATCAAAAATGAGGGTATTAACGAGATGACAAAAAGCGCAGCGGAAGCGTAGAAGATAGCTCTGTAGCCAAAAACCTCTCCGTACCGCTCTTTTCCATAAGCATTGATAGCAAGTCCTATTGAAGGACCAATAGCCGTCGAAACGGTACCTGCGATACTGTAAATACCGATGCCCGAGCCCAGCTTTTCCTTTGGAATGTTGTCTCCGACAATTACCACAAGAAGCGAGCCGATAATGCTAAACTGAATCCCCTGTAGAACTCTGGCAAAAACAAACATGGGTATGCTGTTGAAAACGCCGTAAATCACATTAAGCACTATTCCGAGCACCGCACTGATTATTACCAAAAGCCTCTTATCAAATCTTACTACAGCAGGCCCCGAAAAGGGGCGCATCAGGTTCGCTACTCCGAAAAGCAACCCGGTAAGGAATCCGACTGTCAGGGCGTCCGCGCCCAGAAAGGTTGTGTAAGTAGTGACCAGAGGATTAGCAATTGCGGCGGCGGTCGTCATCAAGGTTTGGCATAATACTGCGCAGATAAAGGTGCGGTTCCATAATCTCTGTTTATTTTCTTCTAACCCCATATAATCTCCCTGCAATATACTCAACGTCCCCGCGTGGCAGGGATATTAATCATTATTATCATCATCTTCGGCGCTGTCGTCATCTCCGTCCATCGCCATAAAATTGTCAGCAGGCGCTGTGCCGTTAATAAGCTGCATCTCCTGCCACTGGGCCTTTGTAATGAGAAGCTGCCTCGGCTTTGAGCCTTCAAACGGGCCCACTATGCCGCGATCCTCCATTTGATCCACAAGCCTCGCAGCTCTCGAGTAGCCGAGCTTCAGCCTGCGCTGCAGCATTGAAACGGAGGCCTGTCCGGATTCAAGAACCACTTCGATTGCGGCGGGCAAAAGCTCATCGCCGCCGTCGTCTGAGGAATCAAGCGCCGCGTCGGAATTCGACCCGCTCTTCTTATCCTCCGCCGCCCTTTCGATATGATTGATAATCTCGTCGGAATACTGCGGCGTGCCGCTCTTCTTCACAAATTCGACTACCGCCTCGACCTCTTCCTCGCTTATCAGTGTTCCCTGAACACGCATCGGCTTGCCCGAACCAAGCGGGAAATAAAGCATATCGCCGCGCCCTATCAGCTTCTCCGCACCCGTAGTGTCCATGATTATGCGGCTTTCAAGCTGAGAGGCGACCGCGAAGGCGATACGCGAGGGGATGTTGGCCTTCATAAGTCCCGTAATAACATCGGCAGACGGGCGCTGTGTCGCGATTATAAGGTGCATGCCCGCGGCTCTCGCCATCTGGGCAATTCGGCAGATGGATTCCTCCACCTCTTTTGCCGCCGCAATCATAAGGTCGGCAAGCTCATCTATCATTATTACCACCTGCGGAAGCTTCTGCCTCCCCGGGTCCTTTGCGCAGGCCGCGTTATAGGTTGTAATATTCTTTACGCCGAGCTCAGAAAACAGCCTGTAGCGCTTCATCATCTCAGTAACGGCCCATTGGAGCGCTCCCGCCGCCTTCTTCGGGTCGGTGACGACCGGTATCAGCAGGTGAGGTATGCCGTTATATACACCAAGTTCTATCATCTTCGGGTCTATCATTATAAAGCGGACTTCTTCTGGCTTTGCCTTATAAAGCAGGCTGATAATAAGCGAGTTCATGCAGACCGACTTACCGCTGCCCGTAGTACCCGCAATCAGCATGTGCGGCAGCTTTTCGATATTTCCGACGACGCACTTGCCCGCAATGTCCTTGCCTATGGCGAAGGAGACCCTTGAAGCCGCGTTTTTAAAC
This sequence comes from uncultured Oscillospiraceae bacterium, assembly GCA_964418735.1. Classification (GTDB taxonomy): domain Bacteria; phylum Bacillota; class Clostridia; order Oscillospirales; family Oscillospiraceae; genus DUPK01. The sequence goes on from CAYQMY010000033.1 coordinate 4,075, forward strand.
TCCTGCGACTCCATAAGCTCACGAATAAACACCGTGCTCACAAGCTTGTTCGGCACCTCGATGCCGACTATAGATATCTTGTCCGGAATCGGAGCTATACGCACGCCGGAGGTTCCGAGCGAAAGCGCGATATCGTCCGCAAGATTTGTCAGCCTATTGAGGCGCACGCCCTGGTCAAGCTCCACCTCGTAACGCGTGACCGTGGGTCCTCTTGTGATATTAGAGATTTTTGCGTTTATACCGAAATTGTGCATGGTCGCTTCAAGACGCCTCGCGTTCATGCTCATTTCGCTATCGCCGGAATTCGAGACGGTGTGCCGCGCCTCAGTCAGGAGCGTAATGGGCGGAAACACATAGTCGTCAGCATGAGTCATGTTCTGCTCTATTGTTTTGGCGACCGCCTTCTGCTCCGCGGCAATCTCTTCCTTTTTAGGCTTTGCCGGCTCATTAATAGGCTCCGGAATAACCGGGGGCGTTTCAGGCTTAACCTCAGGCACCGCTTTTACGACCGGCTCCGGCGTAAAGGCCTTATCAGGCGCCGCAACACCGGGGTTTCTGTTAAAGAGCGTCGATTTCTTCTTTTCAGCGAGAGGCGGATCGTCCAAGGGTATATCTATCGCCTTTTTTATTGCCGTAAACTCGGTATCCCTTGCCTCCGGCACATATTCAGCCTTCTGAGGAGCGCGCTTTGATACCTTTTCCTCGTCTATGGGCGTGTATTCGCGTTTCGGATGGCTCTTTTTAAAGTCTATTATCGCGGCCGGCGTTATTCGCAAAGCTGCCATAGAAAAGACTACGAGCAGCAGCGCCACTATGATAACACCGCATATCAGACCGAGCATTTTAACAAGGGCGACAGCGAGAATACCGCTTACGGCTCCTCCGCTTTTAAGCGCCGTACCGTCGCTGTAAAGGAGCTTAAGGATTCCGCCCGCCCACTCATAATCTATCCTGCATAAGGCAAGGTGCAAAATTATGCCGAGCACCGGAATAATCAAAAGTGCGCTGGCCACTCTGAGCCTGACCGGTCGTCCCTTATGGAACATGAGAATATACGCACAGCCTAAAAGACAAATCGGCATTATGTAAAAGCCTAATCCAAAAAGGCCCGTTCCGAGCGTTCTTACGAACTTAATAAACCACGCATCGCTGCTGAAATAGCCAAAAACGGAGCATATACCCAAAAACAGGCATACAACAGCCCCTATTTCCCTGCGCTTCGGCGGCTTTCCCTTTGCATTATTCGTTTTTCTTTTTTGTACTTTCTTTCGTGCAGCCATTTTTACACTCCTTAAGGCAGCGGAAGTAATCGGGCACGATTGCCCGCGCCGCGCGGACTTTGCCGCTTTTATACTATGACGGTGAGTACTACCGTGATAAGTCCCACGGCCCAGCAGTAGTACGCGAACCCGCCAAACTTATCCTTTTTGGATATGTACTTCACCAAGTTTATTGCAAAGTATCCGGATACCGCAGCGACCGCAACGCCTACGAGATAAACCGGCGAGAAATCGACACCCGCTTTTAGTGCTTTGAAAAGACTGAGTATGTTAGCACCGAGTATGGCAGGAATTGACATCAGAAATGAAAACTTAACCGCAAACTCACGGTCAAAGCCCTGAAATAAGCCTGCCGTAATTGTGGAGCCGGAGCGCGATAGGCCGGGAATAATTGCAATCGCCTGCATTATGCCAACTACAAGCGCGTTGCCTATCGTGGCGCTCTTCTCGTTCTTTTTTCCGCGAACAAGCTTGTCAGACACGAAAAGCAGAATACCAGTCACTATGAGCGCAAACCCGATGAAAAGGGTATTGCTGTAAAGCTTTTCGGCGTAATCGTTGAAAAATATGGCCACAAAAAGCGGAAGTGTCGCGACTATAACTAATAGAAGGAACCTCACAGAGGCTCTGTTTTTCACGTCGCTCTTCTTATTATTGCTTTTTCCAAACAAGGAGAAAAGGCCTCTTATAATATCTGAAATGTCTTTTCTGTAAACTATGCAAACCGAGACAAGCGTCCCGAGGTGAAGAAGCACATCAAAGAGCAGGTGGCTTTGCTCGGGATTCTCCATGCCGAACATGTTCTGAAAAATCGAAAGGTGTCCGGAACTGGAAACGGGCAAAAACTCCGTGAGGCCCTGTACCAGACCCAAAAAAGCTGCGAACCAAATTTTCAAGATAATGACCTCCGTTTGCGGCAGACCGGATTTTTCCGCTGCGTGCCAATGTTAAACAAGCATTCAATGCATAATAATTATACTATCATATTTCTGGAAAAAGCACAACAATTTATAGCTATTAATTGCCCTTGCGAGGGGATTTTTCAAAAACTATAAGCGGCATGGCCCAAGCCATGCCGCTTATGAAAAACTCTAATCGATTATCTGTTCGTAACAGTGACTCTTTCGACAAAGGTGTGGCGGATGGGCTCCCATTCAACCTTTTTGAACAGCGCGGCAATCGCGATAGGCATGTAGGTGAACATGAAGATTGGGAAGGTGAACAGATAGAATATCTTCTTTACGTTGCTGCAGTAGATGTTCTTCCACTCGGTAATAGTTGTAATCAGTCCGAAGAAGAAGAGCGTCAGATAAATGTTGCTTGCAGCGGCCCATACCTCCATTATCGAGGTAATTGCTATCACCTTATAGCCGAACAGCGAGCCGTATAAAAACGCCGTAAAGTTAATTGCTACCGTCAGTATCGTGAGCAGGGTTGCGGGAGCAATGTTTGCGAACATATCGTAGCATTTAAAGCCGCGCTTATGGAATATGCCCTTGAAAAGATTGACTCCATAATTGGTCATGACCTGATAGAAGCCCTTTGTCCAGCGCATTCTCTGCTTCCAGGACGTCTTGAAGTTGATGGGCTGCTCGTCATACAAAACAGCGGATTCGCAGTAGCCGAATACTTCACCCTCTATAACCTTGGCAATGGTAAATTCGATGTCCTCGGTCAGAAGGTTATACTTCCAGCCGTCGTCCTTTTCGAATATCTCGCTCGATACAAGGAAGCCTGTGCCCGAAATAGCACAGCTTGAGTTGCAGAGCATTCTCGAACCGTTTAGGTATTTGGACTCACGCAGATACCAGAGCGAATAGCCCGCAGAAATCCAGTTAGAACCGTAGTTCTTCGAGTTTCTGTAGCTCGTTACAACGCGGTATCCCTTATCGAATACGTTGTTGATCTCCTTTATGTAATTTTCATCGAGCAGATTGTCTGCGTCAAAAACCATATAGCCTTCATAATTGCGTATTCCGCAGGTATTCTTTATGTGGTCAAAGGCATAGTTCAGGGCGTAGCCCTTGCCGACCTTCTGAAGGTTGTGCCTCTCCAAAACTATGTTTGCGCCGTGCTGTTTTGCGATTTCGGCGGTATCATCATCACAATTGTCCGCGACAATAATAATGTCTACAAGCTCAGAAGGATAATTCTGTGCCTTCACGCTGTCAATAAGCGCGCCGATTACCGCGGTCTCGTTTCTGGCCGCTATCAGAACCGCATACTTATGCAGCTTTTCTGCCTTAAACCTCGGCATCTTCTTAATAAAACGCACAAAAACATACCCAAACTGGTAGGAATAAAAAATGAAAAACAATACAAATATTGTTAAATTCAAATACTTAAGCCACTGTACCATAATAATTGCCTTTCATGTCCCTTTCGGGTCGTAAAATAAATATTCTCTTCTGCCATTGTGTAGTATAATACCGGAGATGAAAAATTTCAACTAAAATATTGCGATTTCTTAACATTTTTATTAATTTTAAGTTTACAATTTACTTTTCAATACTAACACATAGTATACCCATAATTGTTACAGAATTATTAAATTTCTTTAAATTCGCTTAACAAAGCCTTGTGTCAGGCCGTTTGGGGCCTTATAAGCGCACAAAAACCCAATATTAGATAAGCCATAATAATAATATCGGCGAGGTCAACTTTTATTGACCTCGCCGATATTATTAAATTCGTTAACATTATTTTATGACGCTTTTTCGAACTGGCTGTTGTAAAGCTCGGCGTAAAAGCCTCCCTTTTCGAGCAGCTGCTCATGGTTTCCGCTTTCGACTATATCTCCGTCGCGCATAACAAGAATTACGTCCGCGTTTTTTATTGTCGAGAGGCGATGGGCGATAACAAATGAGGTTCTGCCATGCATCAGCTTATCCATTGCCGCCTGAACCAGTATTTCGGTGCGCGTATCGACTGAGCTTGTGGCCTCGTCGAGAATGAGCAGAGGCGAATTTTCAATCATCGCGCGGGCGATTGTAACGAGCTGCTTTTGTCCTGCGGAGAGACTGGCCTTATCGTCGAGAACCGTGTCGTAGCCCTGAGGCAGCGTGCGGATAAAGTGGTGAAGTCCGACTGCCTTGCAGGCTTTAATTACGTCCTCGTCCGAAACGCCCTCCTTGCTGTAAATAATGTTCTCTTTAATTGTACCCTCGAACAGCCAGGTGTCCTGAAGCACCATGCAAAATAAATCATGAACATTT
>CAYQMY010000033.1:8579-13124 GCA_964418735.1 uncultured Oscillospiraceae bacterium
TGGCGGGAAAGGCTGGAAATCGGCACACCGTCGATCAGTATTTCGCCGCTGTTCATCTCATAAAAGCGCATCAGCAGGTTTACCATTGTGGTTTTCCCTGCGCCGGTGGGCCCAACGATAGCCACCTTCTGCCCAGCCTTAATATCGGCGGAAAAATCATTGATTATTGTCTTATCCGGGTCATAGCCGAAGTGGACATGGCGGAACTCCACATCGCCTCTTGCCGTTTTAAGCTCTGTGCTGACCTTCTCCTCCGGCAGCTCCTGCTCCTTAAGGAAATCAAAGACACGCTCCGAAGCCGCACCTGCTGACTGCAGGCTTGTCGCAGCCTGAGCTATCTGGGAAAGCGGTTGAGTAAAGAGGCGTATGTACATCATAAATGCGACAATAACGCCGAAGCTGATTTTACCGCTCATCGCGAGCGCGGCGCCAACAACGCAGACCGCGACATAGCCAAAGTTTCCGATGAATATCATAAGAGGCATCATAAGTCCCGAGAAGAACTGCGATTTCCAGTTGCTCTCATAAAGCTTGTCGTTTATTTCGTCAAAGGTGCGCCTTGCATCCTTTTCTCCGTTATAGGCCTTTACGATGTTGTGTCCTGAGTATATCTCCTCTATATGACCGTTTATCTCTCCAAGATGCTTCTGGTTTCTACCAAAGTACTTCTGCGAGTTTTTCATAATTACCGTCATTGCCACGAAGCCCATAAGCGTGGACAGCACGGCGACAAGTGTCAGGATTACGTTATTTATCAGCATCATCACGATTGAGCCGAGCAGCATGGTAACCGAGGTTACGAGCATTCCGACGCTTTGGTTGAGCGACTGAGAAATTGTATCGACATCGTTTGTCACTCGGCTTAAAACATTTCCGTAGGTGGTCGAATCGAAGTATTTGAGCGGGAGCCTATTGATTTTGCCGGAAATATCGGTACGCAGCCCCTTTGAAATCTTCTGGGTGATGTAGGCCATTATCCTGCCCTGTACGAAGGTAAGCAGCGCCCCTGTAACATATAGCACAAGAAGAGTGGTGCAAATACTGACAATCTTGTCAAGATCGATTTTGCCCTTCATCATGCCTTCCACGATGGTGTTTGTAACGGTCTTAAGCCAATCAGGCCCGAGAATCGAAAACACCGTTCCCACTACCGCGCAGAGTACAGCTATGAGAATAGCGGGTAAATACTTCTTGGAATAGTCTATCAGACTGCCAATCGATTTTTTGAAGTCCTTCGGCTTTTCTCCCGGCTGAATCCTCCCCGGGCCACCGCCGCCTGGTCCGCCCATAGGCCCTCCGCGTCTTTCGTTTTTCGGGCTTCCGGAAAAATTGTTTTTATCGCTCATTCGCCGAGTTCCTCCTTTGAAAGCTGTGAGTATGCTATTTCTCTGTAAACGTCACAGTTTTTAATTAGCTCGCTGTGTGTGCCCATCCCGACTACGTTTCCTTCGTCCAGCACTATTATGCGGTCGGCGTCGCGTATTGTTCCTATGCGCTGCGCGACTATGAGGCTTGTTACGCCTGCCGTTTCTTTTTTCAGCATAGCGCGGAGCATTCTGTCCGTCTTGTAGTCCAGAGCGGAAAAGGTGTCGTCAAAGATGTATATTTCAGGATTGCGGTAGATAGCGCGTGCGATTGAAAGTCGCTGCTTCTGTCCTCCGGAAACGTTGGTTCCGCCCTGCGAGATGGGCGCGTCATAGGTTCCCTCCATGTTCTCCACGAACTGCGTACTCTGAGCGACAGCTACGGCCTTCTTTATATTCTCAGCCCGCTCGTCGTCGCTGTTTGAGCTTCCGTTGTCACCGTAGGCGACGTTGGAGCTAACGCTGCCGGAAAACAGCACCGCTCTCTGCGGCACATAGCCGAGCTTATTGCGCAGAGCCTCCTGCGTGTAATCCTTTACGTCTATACCATCAACAAGCACCTGCCCTTCGCTGGCGTCATAAAAGCGCGGAACGAGATTAATAAGAGTGCTTTTTCCGCTGCCGGTGGAGCCTATGAAGGCCACCGTTTCTCCCTTATTAACCTTAAAGCTGACATCCTTCAAAACGTAGTCCTCAGCGTTAGGATACTTGAAGCTGACATTTTGAAATTCGATTTCGCCAGCAACGCCCTCCGGCGACTTGGTTATTGAGCCGTCTTTTATTTTGGGCTTTGTATCGAGCACCTCGTTGACACGCTTGGCGGAGACAGACACACGGGGAAGCATGATAAAAATCATAGTCAGCATCATAAAGGACATAAGCACCTGCATCGCGTAGCCCGAAAACACCAACATGTTGGAAAACAGTATGCGTTGGTCTATCGGAGCCGCAGCGCTTATCAAAAATGCGCCTATCCAATAAATTCCGAGCGCAAGCGAGCTCATAATAAACCTTATACCGGGGTTGAAAATGGCCATGGCGCTTTGAACCGCAAGGTTGTTTGAGGTCAGCTCCTCATTTGCTGCCTCGAACTTTTCCGCCTGATACTTCTCTGCGTTATATGCGCGAACCACTCGTATGCCCGTGAGGTTTTCGCGCGTCACGCGGTTGAGATTATCGGTAAGCCCCTGAATCTTTTTGAATTTAGGAAGAGCGTAAATCATTATCGAGCTGAGCATAATAATCAGCAGCAGCACACATCCGCCCGTGAGTGCCGTCCACTCCCAGCTTTTGCCCGACATTTTGAATACCGCCCATACTGCGGTAATCGGTGCCTTTATCGCAATCTGCATACCCAGCGCCACCATCATCTGTATCTGGGTTATATCGTTGGTGGAACGAGTGATAAGACTCGCTGTAGAAAAGCCGCTTATTTCCTCCATTGAAAACGCTTCTACTCTTGAAAAAAGCTTGGATCGAAGCGTACACGAAAAGCCTGCCGCCACCTTAGCCGCAATATATCCGACTATGATGGAAGACAGTCCGCTTCCAAGCGCGCACAGCAGCATTTCGCCGCCCGCCCTCCATATGTCGGACATCGCGCTCCCACTTGTTTGTAAGAGCATCGTGATGTCGTTCATATAGTCCGGCAGCTTCAGGTCAAGCCATACCTGCGTCGTAATAAGCGCCAGACTGATAAGTATCATCGACCACTCTTTTGATTTTAAATGCCTGAATATTTTGATCATTAAACCTGCTCCTTATATGTAACAATTATTATTCATCCAAAGATATGGTTCTGGAAATTTCTATTACCCTATCTACGATGCGGATATACTCCCTAACGTCAGCCTCGCCAAGCTCATTTACCAGCTTTTCCATTATCTGCAGTATTCTTTCATGCTGCTGCTTAACCTCTTTGATTCCTTTGTCCGTAATGGTCACAAGAACCTTTCTCCTGTCTGCCTTGTCTACATTCCTCTCAACAAGTCCCTTGCTCTCAAGATTTTTAAGCGCCATAGCGACTCTTGCCGAGCTTGTTTTTGTTACCACGCTCAGCTCACTTGGCAGCACTGCGGCATTTTTATGAGAAATAAAGTGCAGAATAAACATCTCTCCGTGCAGCACAGAATTTATCTGCCTTTTCTTGATTTCAAAGAACATCATTCTGGATTTATTAAGCACTTCGGTTGTTAGTTCGGAATTGATCATATTTCACCATACTTTCTAATATATCTAACGCCATTAATTATTAATAGTTTTAGCAATTGTAACACTTATTTTAATAATTTGTCAATGACCTAATTGTGAACTTTTTTATAAACAAAAAACCATGGCCGTAAGCCATGGTTTTTAAAATAGCTCTAGGGGGTATTGGATACCCCCTAGAAGCAAATTCAATAGCTTTTTATGAACATCTGCGTCCAGTAGTAGGTTCCGTTCGCGGCCTTCGCTACGCCTACACCTATCTGATTGTAGGTCCGGCTCAAAATGTTAGCCCTGTGTCCTGACGAGTTCATCCAGGAGTTCATAACCTCTTCTGGTGTGCGCTGACCGTAGGCGATGTTTTCCCCCGCCGCTGTAAACCTGATTCCGAAGTCCTCCATCATTTTAAAAGGAGAGCCGTAGGTTGGAGACTGGTGAGAAAAATAGCCCTTGTTTATCATATCCTGCGACTTGTATCTTGCCACACGGCAAAGCTCCCAGTTTGCTTTGAGAAGCGGCAGTCCGTAATTGGCTCTCTGCCGGTTTACAAGGTCTATTACCTTTTGCTCCAGAGCCTTGACGTCGTCTATGCTGGGAATATTGATTTTCTGTCCGACATATATGAGCGCGGGATTTGAAATCTGGGGATTGGCCTTTATGAGTTCACTGACGCCTATCTGATATTTGACGGCAATCTTCCACATCGTGTCGCCCGAAACCACCGTGTGCGTTCCGCTCTGCGCAAAAACGCCCACCGGCAGCAAAAGCAGCACCGAAATCAGGAAGCATGCCGTAAGCTTTTTATAATTAGATATTCTCAAACTTACACCTCCGCCAATATTATCTGCATTTATTACAGTTAAATCAGCGGAAAAATTTACACAAAAAAGTTTAGGGGGAATTGGATTCCCCCTAAACGCTTTAGCCTATTTCGGCTCTATAACTTTCCGTTTCTTATGCTTGGCCTTGCCCTGAA
>CAYQMY010000034.1:0-13085 GCA_964418735.1 uncultured Oscillospiraceae bacterium
ATACAAGAGTGTGTAGTACTTATACCATAAGGAAGGGAATTGTTAACATGAGCTACGCGATAGAGAATATCCGCAATATCTGCCTTTTGGGACACGGCGGCACCGGCAAAACCAGTCTTGCCGAAAGCATGCTTTATCTCAAGGGTGTGACCGACAGACTCGGCAAGGTAGTGGATGGAAACACGGTAGGCGATTACGACCCTGAAGAGACAAGGCGCAAGATCTCCATTTCCTTATCCACAATGCACCTTGAGCATGAGAAATACAAAGTTAATATACTTGATACACCTGGCTACTTTGACTTTTCCGGAGAAGTTGCCGAGGCGCTGCGCGTAGCCGACAGCGGTATAATAGTCTGCTCCGCAAAGGGCGGCACGAGCGTCGGCACCGAAAAAGCGTGGAAAGCGCTTGAAGAAGCAAAGAAGCCCAGGTTTTTTTACGTTTCCAAGGTCGATGAGGAAAACGGAGACTTTGAAGCGACCTATGAGAAGCTGCGCGCGAAGTTCGGCACCTCCATTTGCCCCTGCACCATTCCCATAAAGGACGCGTCAGGAGTTGTTACCGGTCTTTATGACCTGATAGTACGCAAGGCCTTCAATTTTGATAAGGGCAAGAAAACTGAGGTTCCGGTTCCCGAGGATTTGAAAGAAAAGATTGAAAAGCTCTCCGTCGCCGTCAACGAAAGCGTTGCCGAAACGAGCGAGGAGCTTATGGACAAGTACTTCTCCGGTGAGGAGTTTACCGTGGATGAGGTCATACAAGGCCTTCGCAAGGGTGTTAAGGAGCTGACGATGTTCCCGGTATTCTGCGGAAGCACGATTACGGGTGTCGGAACTCTAGCTCTGCTCGACGCTGTTGTGCGCCTGATGCCTTCGCCTAAGGAAGGAACACCGGAGCTGAGCGAGGATGGCAAGACCGAGATAGCCGCGGACCCCTCCGCCCCAACCTGCGCAATTGTTTATAAAACTCTTTCCGACCAGTACGGAAAGTTCAGCTTCTTCAAGGTTATCTCCGGCAAGGTAACCTCAGACATGACTCTCATTAACCCCAGAACCGGAACGGGCGAAAAAATGGGCCACATTTATGTCATGCAGGGCAAGAAGAGCATAGAGGTAAAGGAAATTGACTGCGGCGACATCGGCGCGGTTGCGAAGCTCTCAGACACGAAAACCGGAGACACCCTGTGTGACGCAAAACGTCAGGTGGTGCTGAGGGGCATGGAATTTGCAGCTCCCTGCTATTCCATGGCGGTTTACCCGAAGGTCAAGGGACAGGAGGACAAGATTGCCGCCGGACTCACAAGGCTGAGCGAGGAGGACCTTACCTTCAGAGTCCTCAATAACGCCGAGACGCACCAGATGGTTCTATCCGGCGCCGGAGATATACACCTCGACGTGCTCTGCTCAAAGCTTAAGAACAAGTTCGGCGTCGAAGTGGAGCTCACCCCCGCAAGAGTGCCGTACCGCGAGAAGATTCGCAAAAAGGTAAAGGTACAGGGCCGCCATAAAAAGCAGTCCGGCGGACACGGACAATTCGGTGACGTCTGGATAGAGTTTGAGCCGGGCGATACCGAGGATTTGACGTTTAAGGAGAACATCTTCGGCGGAAGCGTGCCAAAGAACTTCCATCCCGCCGTCGAAAAGGGACTTCGCGACTGCCTGTCCGAGGGCGTTCTGGCAGGCTATCCCGTGGTGTTCCTAAAGGCTACGCTTGTCGACGGCTCCTACCACGATGTGGACTCTTCCGAAATGGCGTTCAAGCTCGCGGCTACACTGGCCTACAAGGCAGGACTTCCGCAGGCGAACCCCGTTATACTTGAGCCGATCGGCACGCTCAATGTCACAATACCGGATCACTACATGGGTGATGTTATCGGAGACCTCAACAAGCGCCGCGGCAGAGTTTTGGGCATGAACCCCTCCACCGCCGGATATCAGATAGTTGAGGCCGAGGTTCCGATGGCCGAGATGAGCAGCTATGCCATAGACCTTCGAAGCATGACACAGGGCAGGGGCTCCTTTACCTTTGGGTTTTGCCGTTACGAGGAAACTCCGGGCAATATTCAGGCAAAGATAATCGAGGAAGCGAAGGCCCTCGCCGCAAAAGAATAAATTAAAAGAGACCTGCGGATTATTCCGCAGGTCTCCTTAGCTTAAAAAACTCCCTCGCAGGGAAAATTAAAATCATTTTTCCGGGAATTCACTTCTCGGAAAAATACCGTAGCCCGCGCAAATCGTGCGCGACTGGGGGTATCGCGGCTTTAGCCGCGTATCTAGGGGGCATTGGATGCCCCCTGGAAGCCTGCTTCCGATATTATTGCTTCTTCAACCGGCGAAACACGTGAAACGGGAGATATCTGTTTTATCGAAGTGGAGTAGAAAACCACCTTGTTTCGGCCTGTTCTTTTAGCCTCGTAAAGTGCGGAGTCGGCGTTCAGACAAAGCTGGCTGTAATCCTCGCCGTCCTGGGGAAATACGGACACACCCAGACTTCCGGAGATCATTAAGCCGCCAGATATTTTCCTGTATATGGCTTTGCGCAGCGCCTCGGCGCGTTCCGCGATGTCCTCCGGTGAGGAGACCTCGCTTAAGAAAACAATGATCTCGTCCCCGCCGTATCTGCCGACAATATCACCATTCTTAAGTCGGGACAGAATTTTGTTTGAGGTGTCATATAGTATCTTGTCACCGTAAATATGTCCAAACCTGTCGTTTATCTGCTTGAAGTTGTCAATATCTATGAGAATGAGGGCGTGCAGCCTTCCCTTGTCGCTCTCGTTTATCATCAGAGTGACCCTTTCGATAAACGTGATTCTGTTAAGGAGACCTGTAAGAGGCTCGACCTCAGATCGCGAAATTATCTGAAGCTCGGCCTGCTTCTGCTTGTCGACATCCTCAATCAGCAGAAGGGCCTTAATATCTGAGGAATATGGGTCGAAAATTAAATTTACCGTAGCCCGCATCCATCTGTATTTGCCGTCGGAAAATAATACGGGAGTGTCTGAGGATTCCTCAAATATGCCGTTATAAAAATTAGAAATAAGCCTGTCGCGGGAGAAAAGCTCGGAGAACTTCTGACGATAATCCTTATGAATAAAGCTTTCCAAGGCTAAGTTGTAAAAATAGGTATATGACTGCTGCTGCAAGCCGAGAGAATTAGGGAAGCTGTTTCCCTCCTCATGCTCACAGCTGTCCTTGGTGAGGTTGAACTCGTAATACATGGCTCCGTTTTGCACCGCGTCGTTTATTTTCTGTCGGTGCTGCATGTATGCGATTTCTCTTTCGTGCCTCTCCGTTGCGTCGGTGAGATTAAAAATGGCCTGAAAGGGCTTGCCCTCGCTGTCAAGTATCGAGGTAAACTCCATGTGGCGCCAGACCGCATGCGTACCCTTGCGATTTACCTTGAAAAGCACGCTTCCGGTCGGCTCGCCCCTGAAAATTGCCTCAAAGAAGTCCCTGAATACATTTATGCTCTCCTCTGCGATAGCTCCCGAAGCTATGATACTTTCAGGGGCATTTTCGACAACCATTGCAGTACCAAGAAACTCGGAGGCCTTTTTCGTGCGGTATTCGGTTTTAGAATTGATGTCGTAGCGAATTATATAGCTTCCGCTCTGCTCGGCGGCGATACGGTACTCCTCTTCGCTTATCCGAAGGCGTTCCTCCATCTTCTTTGGTCCGGTTATGTCAAAAACCACTGCGATAAGCCTGCAGTATTCTGCTAGGTATCTGAAACGCAGCAGCAGCCAGATGAATTTGTCGTCATTGTCTTCACGTGCTATTTTGCACCTGAAATCCACGATTTCTCCGCAGTAGCATCGTTTGAGCCTTTCGAGCAGATTGCTGTAATCGGAGGGCTGAAGCACGGATCGCAGACTGGTGAAGCCGGAATTTTTTGCCTCAAGAGAGTCAGCGTAACCAAAAAATTTATAGAAATAGTCGTTTGCGTAGGAAATGGAAATATCTTCGTCGCACATAAATACACAGATTCCGCAGGGCAAAAGCGAAGTGAGCGTGTTGCCGGAAATCAAATCGTGAATATGTGTGGGAATAGGTTCGCCGGAAGCGTTGACCATATTAATTGCTCCATTCTAAACGCTTAAAATATGTGCAGTAATAATATCATTGCTGTCAATTGCGGCGCAAGAAGAAAAGGAATAAACTGATTTTTTCTCTGTTTTCAACTACTTTTTGCAGCTTTTTTGCCATAATCGGCAGAAAAAGCGGTGACCTGAACGTTTCCCTCGGCAGAAGCCATGTTTTCGCGCGCAACCGCGAGCATGAGCTTGATTCGGTTTTCCTGATTAACTCTAGTCGCGCCCGGGTCGTAGTCAATCGGAACTATGTTTGCGCTTGGATGAAGCGCGCGTATCTTCCTTATCATGCCCTTTCCGACTATGTGATTCGGCAGGCAGCCGAAGGGCTGGGCACAAATGACGTTTCCGTAGCCGTGGCTTATAAGCTCCATAATTTCGGCGGTGAGCAGCCAGCCCTCGCCCATCTTGCAGCCCCTACCGATTATGGGGTCGGCAAGCTCGCGAAGCTCCGCCGCGCTCGCAGGCACCGTAAATCTCGGCTCTGACTTAACCGCGTCAATGAGGCTTGTTTCAAACTTTGTGAGATATTTAAGCAGCGTTTCCAGAACGGCTTTCTTTACGGCGCTGCCGCCGTAGAGATTAATGTCCTCTATGTTGTTCATAAGGCAGTAGAAGGTGAAGCCCAGAAGCCCCGGCACCATTACCTCGCAGTCTTCTGAGGCCAGGAAGTCCTCAAGGCCGTTGTTCGCGAGCGCCGCGTATTTGACGTATATCTCGCCTACAATACCGACCTTGACCTTGGGTGTCAAGACAACCTCTATGTCGGCGTAGGATTTGACTATCTCGGCAAAGTAGCCCTTGATTTCCCTCTGTGAAAAGGCCTTGCCGTTTGCAAACTTATCCGAAATAAAGTCCACCCACTTGAGAGTGTTTTCGAAGCTTTCACCCTTTTTTACCTCGTAGGGCTTTGTCTGGTTGTTCAGCAGCATAAGAAGGTCGCCGTAGGCGAGGGCGGCAATCGCGCGCCTTATCACAGGAAGGTCGATTTTAAAGCCGCTGTTCTTTTCGAGTCCCGCGACATTGACGGAAATCACAGGCACCTGTCCCATCCCGGAGTTTTTAAGGGCCTTTCGCAAAAGGTGTATGTAGTTCGATGCGCGGCAGCCGCCGCCAGTCTGCGACATCATGACAGCGGTTCTGTTGACGTCGTATTTCCCGCTTTTTAGCGCTGTGAGCAGCTGCCCGATGGTCAGCAGGGCGGGGTAGCAGGTGTCGTTGTGGACGTATTTGAGCCCCTCCTCAACGATTCCGGAATCTGTAGTCGTAAGCAGCTCAATATCGTAGCCGTAGCTCAGAAAAACCTTCTGCAGGATGCGGAAGTGAATGTCCGCCATGTCGGGAAAGAGTATCTTGTAGTTCGACTTCATCTCACTGGTGAATTCGATTCTGTCCTTGTTGTCAATCAATTTTTGTCCCTCTTTTGCTGCTCTACTGCGGCAAACAGGCTGCGCAGCCTGATTTTTACCGCACCGAGGTTCGTGATTTCGTCTATTTTAATCTGGGTGTATATTCTGTTGCTTTTTTCAAGGATTTTTCGCACCTCGTCTGTGGTTATCGCGTCGACGCCACAGCCAAAGGAAACAAGCTGGACAAGGTTTAGGTCAAGGTCGCCGTTGTCGGCAATGTATTTCGCGGCGGCGTAAAGTCTTGAGTGATAGGTCCACTGGTTGAGAACTGTCGTCGAAAACTCGCTGACCTCGTCGCTTATAGAGTCCTCGGTAATCAGCACCGCTCCACAGTCGCAGATAAGCTTGTCTATGCCGTGATTGATTTCGGAATCAAGGTGGTAGGGGCGTCCGCAAAGCACGATAACCGGCAAGCCCTTTTCACGGGCGAGCGCGAGATATTCCTTGCCCTTTTCACGTATCCTCGCCATGAAGCGGTGGTATTCTGCGTAGGCCTCCTCGGCGGCGGCCTTCACCTCTGAAAGAGAGATGCTTCCAAATTCGCGCTCGAGAATCTTGTGCAGCTTTTTCGGGAAGTCACGCCTGCGATGAATTCCGATATAATCATAAATGTACTTCGTGACGTTTAGCGCGGTGACGTTCGCTCCGATGACCTCGGGGTAATAGGCCACAACCGGGCAGTTGAAGTGGTTGTCGCCGAGTCCTTCGTCGAGATTGTAGCTCATGCAGGGATAGAATATCGCGTCAACTCCGCGCTCAAGCAGAGCTTCGATGTGTCCGTGCAGCACCTTCGCCGGATAGCATACCGTGTCGGAGGGTATCGTGTGCTGCCCCCTGAGGTAAAGCTTCCTCGTCGTTTCAGGCGATACGGCAATTCCAAAGCCGAGACGCTTAAATAATGTGTGCCAGAAGGGCAGAAGCTCGAACATGTTGAGCCCCATCGGTATGCCTATAGTTTCCTTCTCGCCTTTAAAGGAGGAGTAGGAGGCTAAAAGCTCCTTTTTATAGTCGAAAAGGTTGTACTTTATATTTGCGTTTTTAAGCGCGAGAGGCTTCTCGCAGCGGTTGCCGCCGATAAACTTCTCGCCGTCGTCAAAGGTGTTGACAGTAAGGCGGCAGCTATTCTGGCAGCCCTTGCAGGTTATGGCCTGAACGCTGTGCGTGAAGCTGTCGAGCCTTTCGGGGGAAATAATAGTGCTTTTCTCCGGAGCGTTCTGCTTTGCGTAAAGTGCCGCGCCGTAAGCGCCCATCAGCCCCGCGATAGGGGGACGGGTGACGTTTCGCGCCGTCTCCTGTTCAAAGGCGCGCAGCACTGCGTCGTTTAAAAAGGTTCCGCCCTGTACAACGATGTGCTCGCCGAGGGAATCGGCGTTCGCCACACGGATGACCTTGTAAAGTGCGTTTTTCACGACGCTTAGCGAAAGACCTGCGGAAATGTTCTCAATGCTAGCCCCGTCCTTCTGCGCCTGCTTGACCGATGAATTCATAAAAACGGTGCAGCGCGAGCCTAGGTCTACCGGCCTGTCGGCAAAGATGCCCTTGGAGGCAAATTCAGATATTGAGCAGCCGAGAGCTCCGGCGAAGGTCTGCAAAAACGAGCCGCAACCCGAGGAGCAGGCCTCGTTAAGAAAAATGTTGTCTATCGCGCCGTTTAGTATCTTGAAGCATTTTATATCCTGACCGCCTATGTCTATTATGAAATCAACCTTAGGGTCGAACTCCCTCGCGGCGGAAAAGTGCGCAATTGTTTCCACAACGCCCATGTCGATATGGAAGGCGTTCTTTATTATTTCCTCTCCGTAGCCCGTGGAGGCTGAGGAAACAACGTTTATGTCCGGAAACTTGGCATAGACCTCCTTGAGGAAGTCCCTCACTATAGGAACGGGGTTTCCGCTGTTCTGGAGATACTTCGAGAAAACGAGCTCTCCGTTTTCGTTGAGAACGACGCCCTTTACGGTGGTCGAGCCGGCGTCAATTCCTATGTAAGCGCGGTTTCCTTCAAGCAGAGGGCGATATTCCGCGGACTCGCCGGATTTATGCCTTTTCCGAAACGCCGCGTATTCCTCTTCGCTCGCAAAGAGGGGGCGGCAGCTGCGAAAGCCTCCAGTGGAGGAATAGTTCTTTATCTTCTCTACGGTTTCGCGCAGGTTTACTGACGAGCCGTCGTTCATCAGTGCGGCGCCCAGGGCGACGTAGTAGAGAGAGTTTTCGGGGCAGAGGCCACTGCGCCTCAGCGCCTTATCAAACTGACCCCGAAGCTCCGAAAGGAAGGTTAAGGGCCCGCCGAGGTAAACGACGTTGCCGCCGATTTCACGGCCCTGAGCAAGACCTGCTATAGTTTGATTGACGACAGCGGCAAAGATGCTTGCCGAGATATCGGACTTTTGAGCGCCCTGATTAAGAAGCGGCTGTATATCAGACTTGGCGAACACGCCGCAGCGGGACGCAACGCTGTATATCTTGGTGTGCTGAGCCGCCAGTTCGTTCATCTCGGTGGGAGTAATATTCAGCAGGGTGGACATCTGGTCTATAAACGCTCCGGTGCCTCCGGCACAGGTGCCATTCATGCGAACCTCCATCATGCCGGAAATAAAAAGGATCTTCGCGTCCTCTCCGCCGAGCTCGATAACGACGTCAGTTTCGGGCAAAAGCTGCTTTACCGAAACGCGGGTGGCGTATACCTCCTGCATAAAGGGTATACCTGTCTGTTCGGCAAAGCCCATTCCGGCAGAGCCTGAGATGCAAAGCCCGGCGTTTTCCTCCCCGGGGAAGGCCTCACAGATTTCCGAGAGCATCTCGGCGCTCTTCTCGGATATTTGCGAAAAGTGCCTTTCGTACTTTTTGAAAACCACCTCGCCGGCTTCGTTTAGCACGACGCATTTTAGTGTTGTGGAACCCACATCGAGACCTATTCTAATCATTGGCTGTCCTTTGAACCCTGAGGGTATCTATAAGTAGATTTTGTACAGAAAATTGTATCATATTAAGTGTAGATTGTACATATAAAAAGGCTAAAAAATAATGGGAGAACTTAAAAACTCTCCCATAATAGCTTCGCTTCTAGGGGGTATCCGATACCCCCTAGATACGCGGCTTACGCCGCGATACCCCCGGTCGCGCACGATTTGCGCGGGCTGTGGTATTTTTCCGAGAAATAAATTCCCGGAAAAATATATTAAATTTCCCTGCGAGGGAGTTTTTTGACATGTAATGGGACAGAAAGCCTTGGGCTATCTGAAAATTATGTCGCCGCTGGAAACGCAGTTTCTGCCGCAGGATTTTGCGTTGTAAAGCTGCTGATCGGCTGCATTTATAAGCTCCGCCAGAGGATTTACGTTCTCCTCCGTAAGGTCTCCGCTTCCGGGCACGGCAGCGCCTATGCTCACAGTCGCGCTTGGCAGCTTTTCGTCAAGCCTGAGATTAAGGGACTCGACAGCCCTCTTTATGTTGAGTGCAAGCGCTATCGCGCCGTCGTTCTTGGTGTCGGTAATTACAAGAAACTCACCGTTTCCGAGGTGCGCCACCGCGTCGGTTTTTTGAGTGAAGAAGGATTTCGTGCAGTCCGCGATCTTTACGATGCAGTCGTCAACCGTCTGGTGCAGAAATTTGTCCCCTCTGTCAATTCGGTGGTCTAAGCTTATCATAAGAACGCAGAGGTATTTGCGGGAGTATGTATAGTAGCTGTCAAAACCGGCAATATGACTTTCGAGGCCGCGCCTGTTTAAAAGACCCGTCAGAGAGTCGGTTTCGGAGAGCTTTTCCAGACGGACGTTCGTATCGCTTAAATGCTCGCGTTCGGTAAAGACCTTAACAGCTGAAACGAATTGCGTCTGAGACGCGTAAATTGATATAATATTAAGAATAAAAATCTGCTGCATCAGGTAAGAGGGTACATTGAAATGCGACGCTACAATAAAGTTTGCCGCCATGTAAAAAAAGAGATAGACCAGTATCTCGGGAAGGCTGAGAATTGGGATTATTCCAAGTCCGAAGACGAAAAGAGTAATGTTGTAGGCCGCTGGCTGTCCCTCTGCAAAATTGGCCAGGGAAAACCATAGGGAGGCTATAAGAACCAGGGACCAGAAGCTTTTCACTATGAAGGCAATAAATCTATAGCTCTTCTTTTTTCCAAACCTTGTATATAGAAATAAAAAACTGTAAACTATGCATATGCTAGCTATTATTAAGGTGCCATGCCTTACCTCATCTAGGCGGGAAACGTGCTGAGTCGTATTCAGATTGAAAAAAATATTGATTATCTGAATGACAAAAATGAGATACAGGGTGACATGGGAGCGCTTTCTCGAGGTTTCGAGTATTTCCTGCTTGAAAAGCATCCGCTTCTCGCCCTCAAAGATTCTGCTGCCGAGGAAAGCTCTCTTGATAAAACCTATATACCTGTTAAATGAAGTACCGATATCTATCACATCTCCAAACCAAAAAAGTCGCAAAGATGGTTTTTGCAGATTTCATTCGAAAGGAATTTGTACGCATTTAGGTATGTCTTGGTACATACAAAAGCTATTATACAGCAGTAAATCCTAATTTCAATGCGTTTTTGTGTTTTTTTGTGACAAAGTCACAGTTGATTTTAAAGTTCAGGGGTATAATTAACATACGCTAAAAAAATACTGATACGTTTATTTACCGGAGAATGTAAAAAACCGCGGCGCCGCAGATGAATTTGCGGTGTTGCCTTAAATATTAAGGAGGAAAAAGTATGGGTAAAAAGGTACTGGTTGTCGGAGGCGTCGCCGGAGGGGCGAGCGCTGCCGCAAGGCTTCGCAGACTCGATGAGGAAGCGGAGATAATAGTTTTTGAACGGGGAGAATATATTTCATACGCGAACTGCGGTCTTCCTTATCATATAGGCAACGTTATCAAGTCAAGGGACGCTCTGTTTTTGCAGACGCCGGAGGGCATGGGCGCGAAATTCAACGTAGATGTCCGTGTCAAGCAGGAGGTCATATCGATAGACCGCGCCTCCAAAAAGGTCAAGGTGAAAAAAGCTCTAACCGGCGAGGTATATGAAGAGAGCTATGATACCCTGGTGCTCTCACCGGGCTCAACGCCTCTTAAGCCCCCGATACCGGGTATAGACTCCCCGAAGATTATGAGCCTGTGGACGGTTCCCGATACCGACAGGATAAAGAATTATATTAACGAAAACAGCGTAAAGCGTGCGGTCGTCATCGGCGGCGGCTTTATCGGCCTTGAAATGGCGGAAAACCTTCATGAAGCGGGGATTTCGGTCACTCTAGTAGAAATGGTGGATCAGGTAATGACCACGCTCGACTACGAAATGGCTCAGATTATTCACGATAACATGGAGGAACACGGTGTAGCTCTCTCTCTCGGAGACGGTGTCGCAGCCTTCGAGGAGAAAAACGGCAGGGTGGTGACACGCCTTGGCAGCGGCAGGGAGATAGAGGGCGATCTTGTCATTCTCGCGATAGGCGTTCGTCCGAACGGTGAGCTTGCCAAGGAAGCCGGACTTAAAACAAATGAGCGCGGCGGCATAATTACAGACGAATATATGAAAACCTCGGACCCGGATATTTACGCGGTCGGAGACGCGGTAGAGGTCGAAAACTTCATTGACGGAAGCCGTGCTATGATACCTCTCGCGGGTCCCGCAAATAAGCAGGGGCGAATCGTTGCAAACAATATCGCCGGAGCCTCGGAAAAATACCGCGGAAGCATGGGCACTGCAGTCGCAAAAATCTTTGACATAACCGCCGCGACCACAGGCCAGAACGAAAAGACGCTTACTAAACTCGGCCTTGTAAAGGGAAAGGATTTCCAGAGCGTTACAATAGTACAGAATTCCCATGCGAGCTACTACCCGGGAGCGACTCCGCTTACGCTTAAGCTCCTTTTCTCGATGGACGGGAAAAAGATATTCGGAGCCCAGATTGTCGGACGCGACGGCGTTGACAAGCGAATCGATACTATTGCAGTTGCAATACGCTTAAAAGCGGGCATACAGGAGCTTAAGGAGCTGGAGCTTGCGTATGCTCCGCCTTATTCCTCGGCCAAGGACCCTGTAAATATGGCCGGTTTTGTCGCCGAAAACGTGCTGAGCGGGAAGGCCGCTTTCGCAGAATGGGATGTAGTGGAGAAAAACCTAGACGCGGTAATTCTGGATGTTCGCGAGGATGTCGAAAGGATGGCGTCGTTTATACCCGGCGCTACGGGAATTCCGCTTGGTCAGCTTCGCAAAAGGCTTGACGAAATAGATAGAGATAAGGAAATAATAGTATTCTGCGCGGTTGGAGTTCGTGCCTATAACGCTTCGAGGATTTTGCGCGAGCACGGCTTCAAAAACGTAAAAATCTATCCGGGCGGCATGCGTTTTTACACGGCAACACACTACAAAAACAGCTTGACGAACGACGACCCGAAGCTTGAGCGCATTGAGGACAGCGGACACATCGCCAAGGAGAATCCGGCGGCGTCTATGAGGATTGACTGCAGCGGAATGCAGTGCCCCGGCCCTCTTATGAAGGTCTTTGACACGATGAAGAGGATGAAGGACGGGGACGTTATGGAGGTCTCCGCCACCGACCCGGGTTTTGCCCGCGACATAGCCGCTTGGTGCAAAAGGACGGGAAACAGCCTGCTTTCAAACGAAAAACGCGGAAATGATTATGTCGCGTCTGTAAGGAAGGGCAGCGCCGAGCCTAAGAAAACCACGGAAAAGGACGCCGAGGGCAAGACTATAGTCGTTTTCAGTGGCGACCTCGACAAGGTTTTGGCATCGTTCATTATTGCAAACGGTGCCGCTGCAATGGGAAGGCCGGTCACGATGTTCTTCACCTTCTGGGGCTTAAACGTACTGCGCAAGCCTGAAAAGCAGGGCATTAAAAAGTCTATGGTCGAGGGCATGTTCGGCGGCATGATGCCAAGGGGCATGGGTAAACTTAAGCTTTCAAAGATGAATATGGGCGGCATGGGCACGGCAATGATGAAAAGGGTAATGAAGGACAAAAGAATCGACAGCCTTGAAGACCTCATCAAGAAGGCCATGAGCTCAGGCGTTAAAATGGTCGCCTGCACTATGAGCATGGACGTTATGGGCATAAGAAAGGAAGAGCTTATTGACGGAGTAGAGCTCGGCGGAGTCGGAGCCTATCTCGGAGACGCCGAGGAGTCGAACGTAAACTTGTTTATATAATGTCTGCATTTCCAATGTCAAAATGCCTATAATCAGGCATTTTGACAAGCAGACAGATGGTCGTTTTGTACCTTGGGAAATGCGAAAGGAATGGTCAATATTATGGCAAACAAAATAACATTTTTGCCCTCGGGAGTAAGCTATGATGCGAAACCCGGCATGACCGTGCTTGAAGCCGCGGTCGGGGCCGGACTATACATTGATGCTCCCTGCGGCGGCAACGGAATCTGCGAAAACTGCAAGGTTGAGCTTGTCACCTCCGAGGGAGATAAAACCGTACTCGCCTGCCAGACCGCCGTAGAAGACGGCATGACAATACGCCTTGCGCCGGCGGAGGAGCACAGGATACTCGAAACAGGCTATGAGACCGAGTTTACGGTCAGCTCCGCGCTCAGCCGCGACGCTT
>CAYQMY010000035.1:0-12941 GCA_964418735.1 uncultured Oscillospiraceae bacterium
CAATTACCCCCGAAAGCCCCGCCTCCTCAAGCTTGCGGCGAAGCCTTGTCATGTTCACGGTCAGGGTGTTGTCGTCTACAAAAAGCTCGCTGTCCCAGAGAAAGCGCATCAGTTCGTCTCGGCTTACAATCCCGCCCTTCTTCTCAAAAAGGCAGGTGAGAATCTTTATTTCGTTTCGGGTAAGCTCTGTAGACCTGCCCGCGTATTCAAATGCGCTTTTTGAGGGGTTTATAATAAGGTCGCCGCAGACAAGCCTCTCCTGCTTTGTCTCGCGGTAGGCTCGCCTGAGCACCGTTTCGATACGCGCAAGCAAAATCTGCGTGTTATATGGCTTGGTCACGAAATCGTCGGCACCTAGGTTCATGGCGACGAGCTCGTCCAGCTCGGTGTCGCGGCTAGTCACGACGATGATCGGCACCTCGCTCTCTTTTCTTATCTCGCGGCAGATGTGATAGCCGTCAAAAACCGGCAAATTTATATCGAGAAGCAGGAGATGCGGCTCGGATGAAAGGATATTTCGGATTATGTCCTCAAAATCCTCCGGCGCCTCGCATTCGTAGCCGTTTCGCGACAAAAACACGCACAGCTCATCTCTGATTTTTTTATTGTCCTCTATTATCATTATCTTTCTCAAGCATAGACCCTCGCTTAAACAGATTTTACAAATTATATCATTTTTACCGTACAAATTCAACTTGCCCAACTTTTCTTAAAAAAGCGCATTAAATTTGGTTCTTAACTCTATCACGTTGTTACGCTGACGCATTTTGTTGATATAGCCTTCCTTTTATATTATAATTCTATTTGATATTGAATCTCAAAAAACTTTACGGAAGGGTTCGGACATGACACTTAACAACCTGCGTTTTTTTACAGAAATCGTTAAAGACATGAACCTCGGCGTCACGGCGAAAAGGTTGTTCACGACTCAGCAGGGCTTGTCGGGTCATATCCGGCGTCTCGAAACTCACTTCGGAGTCCGGCTATTTGAGCGAACGCCTTTTCTTGTACTCACCAAGGAGGGCGAGGAGCTTCTTCGGGAAGCGAGGCTCATCCTAGAATCCGAAAGTCGGCTGTTCGCAAGCTTTGGCACCGGCCCTAAAAGCAAGTCCGGAACGCTGCGAATAGCCTGCAGCAACGCCCGCTCCCGCTTTTACATGCCGGACATCTTAAGCGAATTCACGCCGAAATACCCCTCCGTAAGCGTTTTGTTTGTGGATGAAAACGCCTACAGGGGGCAGCAGATTTTTGAGGAAAGCGACGTCGACATTGTAATCGGCAGAACACCGCCGCCTTCAAATGGGCTTAAAACGATACCGCTTAGCTCCATTAAAGGCTATATCATAATTTCCGATTCACTTCTTAGAAAGCACACAGCAAATGCGGATGAGTTTATCGAAAAATCCAAGAACGGCGTTGAAATAAGTGAGTTCCCCGATAGCATACCCATAGCACATACGGGAATTGCCGGTCGGGAAACCTGGCTCTCCGAGATGATACCTGAGCTCAAAAACCGCCCAAAGGTCAATATTGCACCCGAGAGCATTGATATTCTTCTAAAAATCTGCCGCGAAGGCAAGGTCATGCTCTTCGCCTCCGAAACCTATGTCAAGTATATTCTCAAGACCTATTCCCCCTCATTTTACGAAAACATACACTTTTTCCCGCACAATCTGGGCAACGAGAGGCTTTCGTTTGAGGAGGTGCTGGCCTATGATTCCAGCAAATTCCACCCTCAGTATTTTGAGGATTTTATAAAAATAGCCCTCGAGGTCTTTGAAAACTTGAAGGAGCGCGACAGCGAGATCTAAAATTTCTGCCACCACAATTTTTTTGTTGTAATGCGCCTGTTACCATACAAAAACTGCCTATTTTTCTGTTTTTCATAAAGCCTTTGCGGTATCTCCACAACGTTTATGTTGTGGAGATACCGCAAAGTGCTGTTTGAAGCCACCTTGATTTTGTGTTAACATTAGCCTGATATAATAGATAACAGTAAATAAAAATATATAGGAGATGATATGTTTGAGCGAAAGAAGCTGTGCGCTTAAAAGTGCCGCGTACTTAGAGCTTAAAAAGGCTTTCGAGAATAAGCGTGAAGCCATCGCCGACCTGCGCAAGGACGGCAAGAAAACCGTTTTCATGCTGGGTGACGATGTGCCCGAAGAAATAATAATGGCGGGCGGGATGGTTCCCGTAAGGCTCTGCGGCTACTACGGGCCGAGACCAAATGCGGACAAATATCTTGAAATTTCGTTTGGCGCCCTCTGGAGAGGACTGTTTGAAGCCATCATGAACGGCGAATACGCCGATATGATGGACTATCTTGTTCTGGCTAACTCCTCCGACATTATTCAAAAGCTGTTTTACTACCTCCAAGAGATAAAGAGAACAGAGCCGAGCCGCAAGCTGCCGGTAATCGAGTATGTCGACTATCTGCTGATGCACAAGGATTTCCGTAGCCAGGAGAGAAACCTTAATGAAACCAAAGACTTTATAAGCAAGGTTGAAAAGTGGTCAGGCAAAAGAATTACCGACGAGGCACTTTCCGACGCCATAAAGGTCTGCAATGAGTACAAGCAGGCACTTCGCGCCTTCTCTGCTCTGCGTTACGGCGCTGACAGCCGCATAAACGGCAGCGAAGCTCTAATAGCCATCGTGGGCTCGTTCTATATTGACAAAAAGCAGGCCACTGAGCTAATAAAGAAGCTTACAAAGGAAGCTGAGAGCTGGCCGAAGGTAGACGCTCTCAGGGTTCTTTACACAGGCAGCATGCAGGAGACCGCTGAGGTCTATGAGCTTATGGAGGAAAACGGCATAAACGTCGTTACCGAGGACAAGCTTCTCGGAGACCGTTACGCCGACTGCGATACGGACGAAACACTTCCACCCGCACGCGCAATCTCCAGCCGTTATCACAATCGCTTTCCGAGCAGCGAGCGCGGCACCGTCAAGGAACGTGCAAAGTGCATACCCGAGCGTGTGACCGAGGTCGGAGCCGAGGCTGTAGTTATCTTCATGAATCAGAAGGACGAGTCCTACATATGGGACTTCCCGAAGCAGAAGATAGAGCTTGATAAAATGGGCATAAAAATTCTTATTATCGAGGATCAGTACTATCCTCTTAACGACAAGGCTGAACTTGCAGCTAGGTTTACACAGTTCGCCAAAACCGTAAAGGCAGGTAAATAACAATGGCTGAAGAGAAAAAATACGAAACACGGTCGGTTAAAAAGCTTAATACGCCGAAGCTGACCGGTGCATATCAGAAGGAATGGTTTATGGGCCTGCGCGCCCGTATCGAAGCCGGAGAGCCCTTCGCCTTTGTCGGCGCGAACACCCCGATGGAAATTCTTCAGGCGATGAACATCCCCTTCGTTGTCAACCAGTGGTGGACGGCGATCTGCGCCGCAAAGCAGATGGGCCCCCGTTTCTACGACCTGCTCGAGCAGGAAGGCTACAGAAACGATATTTGCTCCTACTGCGCCGCGGCTTATGCCTGCTCCCTCGACAATAAGCGCGAGGAGGGCCCCTGGGGCGGACTTCCGAGCCCGACAATACTCATAAACGCCGAGAGCTGCTCAAGCGGCATGAAGATTGAAGAGCTGATGACTGAGTCCTTCGGCGCTGACTCCTTCCGTATACATCACTATCATCAGGATATCATCACCGAAAACTGGTGGGAAAAGTCCCTCTACGATTGGGAAGAGCTTGTCGGCAAGAAGCGCATAGACTTTTACGAGAACGAGCTTCGCCTCCTCATTTCCTTCCTCGAGAACAAGACCGGCCGCAAGCTTGACATGAACCGCCTTGTTGAAACCCTCAACAACGTAAACGAGCAGGAGGGCTATTTCCGCAAGACCCGAGACGTTATTGCGAAGACTGTTCCCGCCCCTGTTACTGTCACAGACACGGTCAACGCCGTTATGCAATCCCAGTGGCACAGAGGCACAAAGTGGGGCGTCGAGATGGCGAAGTCCCTCTATGAGGAGGTCAAGGACCTCGCCGACCGCGGAGTCGCTGCTGTTCCGAACGAGAAAATGCGTATCCTCTGGATCGGACGCGGTCTCTGGTTCAACCTCGCCTTCTACCAGCACTTTGAGGAGAAGTTCGGCGCGGCCTTCATCTGGACAATGTACCTCGGACTTGCCGCCGACGGCTATCTCAGATACAACGTCGAGTACAATCCCATGCGCTCGCTCGCTTCCAGATTCTCCTTCCTCGAGGATATTCTCCATGTACCCCCATTCAACAACCAGTGGTTCGTCAAGGAAGCGATCAACAACCAGATCGACGGTGTTGTCTTCCTCGTTCCCGAAAACTGCATGAACAATGGAGACTTCAGCTACAACATCATCAGATCGCTTGAGGAAGCCGGCTTCCCGGTATGCGTCCTTCGCGCCGACCCGGCCGACGCCAAGAAGTGGAGTCAGGAGAACATGGTCGCCGCAGTTGAGGATCTTATCGAGAACCGCATCCTGCCGAAGAAGGAAAACAAATAATATTTCCTATATCGCTCAGCAGCTCCCGCAGATTCTGCGGGAGCTGCTTTTTGCTTTTCGAACACAAACCTTTTCGTATAACAAACAAAAAAATAACAATATATTTATTGTAGCAATTATATTAAAATGATAGAATCAAAGAAGTTCTAATTATACGAGGTACTTTTAACAATGATAATGATTTATCTCTCCGCCCTGACTCTGGGTTTTTCTGGCGCAATGATGCCCGGTCCTTTGCTTACATACACGATAAAGCAGTCTCTCAACAAGGGCCCGCTTTCCGGAGTAATAATTACTATCGGCCATGCGCTGCTGGAAATGCTGCTTATAGCGCTCATTTTCCTCGGCTTTAACATCGTTCTCCAGTCTGACACCGCCCAGAAGGTAATCGGCATCGTCGGAGGACTTATGCTGCTTTACATGGGCGCGGATATGATTTGGAGCTCATTTAAGAACAAAATCAAAATCGAGCTGGACGGCGGCAAAACCGGCTCTAGAAACATGGTGCTTTCCGGCCTTCTGATTAGCGCCGCAAACCCCTATTTTCTTCTCTGGTGGGCTATCGTCGGGCTTGGCTTTCTGCTGGACGCATATAAGGTTTTCGGAATTGCAGGAATTGTTCTGTTCTATTTAGGTCACATTTCCGCCGATTTTATTTGGTACGGCTCTATTTCCGCAATTATAGGCACCACGAGAAAGTTTATAAGCCAAAACATTTACAGAATTATAATCGCGCTGCTCGGCTGCGTGCTGGTTTACTTCGGCGGCTCATTTGTAATAAAAGCGATATTTTAAAGCTTTCACAGCTTTAATTCTAGGGGGAATCCAATTCCCCCTAGGTAACCACTGATTTAATCCGGCGTTGCCAGATTGGTGGGGATAGCAGCCTCAATCGAGGCAAAAAAGCGCAGGAATAATTGCTTTATTTCAAGCTTTTTTAACGATGAGTGGGGGTGCTAGACCCGCTAAGATGGTAATGTCGGATTAATCAGTGGTTACCTAGATACGCGGCTTACGCCGCGATACCCCCGGTCGCGCACGATTTGCGCGGGCTGAGGAATTTTTCCGAGAAGTGAATTCCCGGAAAAATAGATTTCTATTTCCCTGCGAGGGAGTTTTTTTGACAGACCAAATTGAAAAACCGTACTTTTCAGTACGGTTTTTCCGCTTTTATATGCTATTTGGAGTTCCGGCTCTGGTTCTGGTTCGAATTCTGATTGTTGCTCTGATTCTGGTTTTCGCGTGCGGGGGAAGCCTGTACGTTCGGTCTGTCCTGACGACCCTTCTTGTCGTTCCTGTTGTCCTTTGCCATTTCTTTTACTCCTTTTACATAATATGATTTTGAAAGCTTACATCCGTGACATTGAATCCAAGCTTGGAGATCTTTTTTCCTATAGCATCGCTGTCGACTCCGCTGGTATCAAAATCTACCGCGACGACGTTTTGCCCGCTTACGCTTACCGACATTACTCCGTGAAGTGTATCAAGCTCATGCTTTATTTCCTTTATATCGTGCTTTCCGTCTATGCCCTCAAGTGTAAAATAAGCGCTGGCCTTTGACATTTGCTATTTCTCCTTTTCGTCTTTTAGACCGTACACCGCTCTTGCGCTTTCTGAGGCAGGGTCATGCTTAACATGCTTTGACCTGAATTTCCTGTCATGCTTTTTGCCATTTTTTGTGCTTTTCAGCTTATTGTCATTCCCCATAAGTTTTCCCCGGTTCAACAAATTTTATTCATAAACTATTTTAAATCCGGTATTTTCTATGCAGCTTTTAATTTCATTTGGCGTTGCGGGTTCGTTGTACCTGATTTCGACCGTGCCGGTCTGCGGGTTTACTCCCACTTCGTTTACTCCCTCAATCTTCTTGAGAGCGTTTTTTATCTGGGTCTTACTCTCCTTGTTCTGAAGACCGCTAACGCTGCACATCATGCAATTCATTTAGGACCATTCCTTTCGCTTTTCTAGAGCACAAAATAGACCACAAAAAGAAATGGTCCTAAATTGTGCATGTGTTGCGGTTGCCCGCAGGGCGAGCAACACGCACTATAATTGAGTTAAGTTTGAATTTTATTTCAAACTTCATCCTCCATCATTTTTTCGTGTCCGCCGTTATGCAGGCCTTTTTTGTAGCCATTCGCTATGCCGACGTCGGCATTGTCTTTGGGCTTAATTTTTCTAAGCTCAGGATCTGATTTAGGCCTATCCTTCATTCGGTTTTTATTGTTATTCATATTAATATCCATCCCTTTCGATATCACAACTATTATTGACCACCACTCGGATTTGCTATACATACAAAAATAAAAAACAATTAAGGTAACACCGCACAATTCTAAGTGCGGGATTGCGCAGTCAGATTTTTTGTCAAATTGGCTAAAAAGCGCAGGGAATACTTTGTGTATTCCCGAGCATTTTTGGACGATTTGGCGGAAAATAAGATCGCCCGCGCGTGCTTAAGGCTTTAGCCGTGAATTGTGCGGTGTTGCCTTAAAAAAGCAGGGGCTCAAATGAGCCCCTGCTTTTCCAAGTCAGTTATCTGGTTCTTCGGCGAGAAGCAAAGTAATTCAACTTAACCATCCCCCATCCTTCTACTTTGCTATACAGCTCGTATCATTACGGGTTCATAGATTGATCGATTCACAAAAATCATCTCCCTATCGAACATCTCCTGCTTGATTTTTTATTTACTTTTCAAAAGTTGGGTACCGATTCAATTAAGAATATTTTAGTACCCGATAAGTATTGTTGCCGTATAGCAGATAATTATTTATCCAAATAAATGAAATAGAGTTTTGTTTTTTTATTTCATCTGGTCTACGATGTGCTTCTTAGCTTTCCTGTCGAGTATTTCTCCCGAAAGCGCTGATAATATAAAGCCTTCCATCTCGTCAGCTTTGCAATATTTTCTAAGAATCAGCAGAGTGTTGATTATATCAGTCAATATTAATTTTCGCATTGTCTCTTTCATTTCTTCTAGCTTAAGAGCCATAAGCGCATTTGCGATTTTAGCGCAAAGCTCCGGCTTATACGGCACGATTTTTTCGAGAGACTGTATGCACTGCCTAACGGTTATTGGCTTTTCGTCCTTCAGAATGTTAAGATATTCGTCGATGCAGTCAGAAATACGATTTTCCTTGTCCCATCTTGCGTTTTCGGCTATCATCATAACGCCGATGCTTCTCTGATAGGAATTATCACTTTTGAGCTTTGCTCTGAAAACATCCCAAAACGGATAAACATCATCAGAAAACTGAGAACGGCATTGGAGCAGCAGAAATGCCTGATAACGAATTTTATCTTCCTTTTCCGAGAGAAGCTCAACAAGCCGCTTCAAATTGGCCTTTTTCAGAGCCTTTGCCGCCGCCGGCAAATCATTCTTTTCTATTGAAAGCAGGTTATCTATCGTTATCACAAAACCGCCCCCCTTATAATAATCTGAAAATTTAGAATATTTTAACACACAAACTATAATTTGTAAATGTGTTTTTGTCAATAGAGTTGCGTGCTAATTTTAACATGGTGCAGCCGGGCCTGATCGCAAAGTTTCAGGCCCGGTCTAAAATTTGATATTAGTGGTTGTGATTTTCGGCTGCCTCGGCATCGGCTTTGGTCATATGCACGGTT
Source organism: uncultured Oscillospiraceae bacterium (assembly GCA_964418735.1). GTDB lineage: Bacteria > Bacillota > Clostridia > Oscillospirales > Oscillospiraceae > DUPK01. The sequence continues at coordinate 8,130 of CAYQMY010000035.1, forward strand.
CCGTAGGGATGCTGCGGAGGCGCGTAAATCGAGTATAGCTTAAGTGGTATGTTTCCGGTATTCATTAGGTTGTGCCAGGTGCCTGCGGGAATTATAATTGCAAAGTCATCCTTTACTTTTCTTTGGAAATTAAGGTTGTTCTTACTCTCCCCCATCATAACGAGTCCCTGTCCCTCTTCTATTCGCAGGAACTGGTCGAGATCGGGGTGTATTTCGAGGCCGATATCCTCTCCGACATTTATACTCATCAGCGTCAGCTGCATATAGTCTCCCGTCCATAGTGCGGTGCGGAAGGCATCGTTCATTTTTGTAGCCTCTTCTATATTGACCACAAAAGGTTCGGGGCCGTGATCACGCAGCATTATCATATTGTTAGGGTTATTCATGGCGGATTCAAACTGGTTTTGAAACTGTCTGGTAAAAACCTGTCTGTAGGCATCGTTACCCGGCACATTATAGCGATTGTACTCATCGTACTGTGTATAGTAATTGTTTTGGCATCTATCTTTTTTGCATGCTCTGGACATATAAGTAATTCCTTTCCTTAGCTCTTTGCGGTGTGTGGATTGTTGTTTCAGGGCAGATTGCATGAATCGGCAACAGCAAAGTACTGGTATATTCTATGATTGAGCCTCCCCATTGTTATCATTGACACACTGTCAAAAAGCAGCCCCGCAACATGCTATATATTTAGCTAAAAATTGTTTATTTTTTACTATGCAAATATTTGGTTATGGTTTATAATATAATTTGTTATATTTACAATATTGGGGGATTACAATGAAAAAAACCAAAAAACTTTTGCTACTCTGCGCTCTTGTGGTAGTTTTGATTGCAGGGCTTAGCATCAGCTCCATGGCAGCGACTCCGACGGGAATAAGCGTTCAGGTCTGCGACAGGCAGATAGAGTTTGAAAATGAGAAACCAGTTGAGCAAAACGGCCGCATTTATGTTCCTCTTCGTACCTTCTTTGAAAGTCTGGGCGCAAAGGTGAGTTATTATGAGGCCACGCAGACGATTACAGCGACCCGCGGGGACACCTCCGCAAGCTTTACAATCGGCTACATAGGCATGCAGACAGAAAACGCTTCTGGCAGAGAAACGATCATGATGGACGCTGCCCCATATTTCCAAAACGGAAGCGTGATGATACCTGTACGCTACGCGGCGGAGGCCTTTGGCTGCACTGTCGGCTGGGACTGGCGCAATAATACCGTACTTATTCTTGACCTTGATGGACTTTTGGAAGAAAGCGGAGCTAAATTCACCCTTATGGATAAGCTGCTGAGCTCCGGCAGGGACAAGAAAAACTATGCTCTGGACGGTTCCTTCGACATGTCAATTACAGAGGATGAATTAACAGAAGGCGCAATAAAGGTAGGCGGAAGCTTTACCGGAATCCAGAACAGCGAAATTGCAAACATGGATATGTCCTTTAATTTTGACAGCCTTATCGAAGCCTTCGGAGAGGATATGACCGATGAAGATAAGGAAATGCTGAAGAACTTCAAAATTAAGGCAATTGCAAACAACAACACTGGGAAAATGTATATGCAGGCCGATTTCCTGACAAAGCAGTTTGGGATAACGGGAGATGTATGGTTCCTTTTTGATTTTTCCGAGTATTTACCCGAGGGCTACAGCATTATGACAACTCTGTCTTTTGAGGAATACTTAAAAACCTCCATGTCCACGAGCTATTTATACAGTAAATCCCAGCTTGATTCAACCGTTGATTCCCTGCGGCAGATTATAGCATTTTGCAGTGACGACTCTTTTGAAGTAAGCGGCAATAAGTATACCAATCAAAAAACACTTGATGCCGACGGTATAGGCTATAAAGTCGAAATGGTTGTAGTAAACGACAAGATAGTCTCTTATGACCTCTATATAGATCAAAAGTCAGATTATCTGAATCAGAACATAAAGGTTACTATGGACGAAAGCAAAAGCTTCAATTTTGTTATGGCAGTAGATTCCCTGGGCTCCAAAGTGGAAATGACGATGAAAATGAAAATGACCGAAACCTCCAAGACGCCCGACACACAGCCGAAAGCCGGCAGCGTGATAATAGACCCCCTACAAATGAGTAATATGTATACTTCCTTTTAATCTAGGGTAGCACATTTACTTTATGCTTTTTCTTTAAACACAAAAAGCAGCCGCGTTTCGCGGCTGCTTTTTGACTGTCGATAAGCTCCCTCGCAGGGGAAATATAATAATATTTTTCCGGGAATTCACTTCTCGGAAAAATTCCTTAGCCCGCGCATATCGTGCGCGACCGGGGGTATCGCGGCTTTAGCCGCGTATCTAGGGGGTATTGGATACCCCCTAGGAGCTTGTCGAAAACACTTTTTCGACAAGCTCAAAGCAGCCGCGTTTTCGCGGCTGCTTTTTAGCTTTTGTCCAGCTGCTCCGCTTTATTGTTTATTATGCTCCGCCAGTATAAGCATCATATAGGTATTGGGATAGTTCTTTTCCATATAATCAGAGGACATTTTATCCTGCATACTAATTGCGTATTCCTTCCAAGCATCGAACCACGCTTGGGCGGTGTTTTCAAGGCCAAACTCCGGAAGCTCGTCAGCAATAATTTCGCGCATAGCGGCAAGCATTATGTGTCCCTTAAGTCCCGTCTGTCCTCCCTTGAGAAACTTTGAAAATACATACATCAGCGTGTATTCGCCGTAGTAGGAAAGCTCCCGAAAATCAATTGAATGAGCGTCTATATATGCCCCCGGGTTCGAAGCCTCAGCAGGAGATGAGCAGATTGTTTCAAAAAGCTTTTCGATAATAGCGTCGGTATCAATCTTTGCATACTCCACAGCCTTAGCGTAGCAAGCCCGCGTTTGAGCGGTAATATACTTCTGAGTATCAAGCGCATCTAATATATCGGCCGGGAACTTTTCCCTTAAAGACGGTAAATATAGGCCTCCGTCCTTTGGTATCCAATACTCTTTGAGTGCATACTCTCCTGCTGCGTTTCTTTCAAAGGTTATAGCGGCAGGCATGTGGCCACCCGAGCCTTCGGTTAATTTGCCGTCCGAAAATTCAAACTGTATATAGAGCACCATGGCATAGACTGTGACTACGCTTTCGTTTTCAACAGTTTTGAGCGTCACATGTGACTCAGCCATAAAGTCACCGCTCTTATAGTTTCCCTTGTGACTGCTCAAAATTGCTTCCGAAACGCTTGCGTCAAGGTCATTTTGAGGACTTGCTTGGCCTGGTTTCAGGAGATCTATACTCTTTTCCAGCGTCTTTCCGTTTTTGTCGGGCAGGTAGGCAGTAAGCGTAAGCTCCGTATAGCCCGTATTCATCGGTATCGAATAGATTCCGCCCGCTTTCCATGCTCTTTGGTCGTTTATAACCTCCATAAGATGGGTACTCTGTGAAAAGCCGTCGTCAGAAACCAACCGTCCCGCTATGTGGATATTCCAGTCCTTCGTATTCTCGTAATCTTCAGGTATCGTAAAGCTGATCTGTTCTCCGTTATTTACTACGCTCGCAGCGAGCTTTTCCAGCGCCTCGCTCGCGCTGACAGTAGCCGCCTTTGCCCCCGTAAACGTACCTATAACGCAAACTGCGACAATCATCAGCACGGCTACCATTGCGGGAAGAAAGGTTTTCGGATTCTTTACAATCATGTTCAGTCTCCCCTCTATGCTGCGTTTTCCCGAAACCATTGTTGTCGCGACACAGCAAAGTCCGGCAGCCTTCCCATTCCTCTGAGCTATCATATCAACAAGCACATAGCCGTAGCTCAGGCGATTATCCTTTCCGATACGGCTTATTACCGCCTCGTCGCAGGCCATCTCGCTGTCGCTCTTAGAGAGAAGGGCAGCGGCCCATACTAACGGATTCCACCAGTAGGCAATTAGGCAAAGCACTCTGAGAATCGACCAAATGTGATCTCCGTGGCGGTAGTGGCAAAGCTCATGCTCAAGGGCAAACCTGGTGCTCTCCTCGTTTTTCACCGCTTTTGCAGTGAGATAGATTGACGGTCTGAGAAGCCCGAACATGCAGGGCGAGGCAATACCTTCAGCAACATACACAGGCAGCTCGCAGTCTATTAGATAAGACTGTCGGGTTTTAATGACAGCCCTATAAAATCTCAAATTAGCCGCCGCGAACCAAAGTCCCAACGCGATGCTGCCGCCGATCCAGACTAAACGAAGAATTTGCTCTACCGTGAGGCTCTCCTTTATCCTGACGTTTTCCTTAGAAATTACGCTTTCATTTGCCTGCACTCCGGCAACCGTAGCGTTCACCGCAGCCTGCGGGATTATATTTGCTTCAGCATATTGCGTATTAGGCTCGATAGCTGCCGCCTTTGCACCGAAGGCATTCATAACGCTCATTGGGCTTGAAAACAAAGCAAATGGCAGGCAAAGCCGAAGCAATACAAGTCCCCACAAGGCGTACTGCAGGCGGCGGCTGATTTTCCCCGAAAACAGAAATCTGATTCCGATAATAATAGCTATCAATACCGACGAGGTAATAGCTGTCTCAATCATTTGCCCGCCTCCGCTTCAGCGCGCCTCAGTATGGCGTAAAGCTCATCGATTTCCTCTCGCGACAGCTCCTTTTGCCCCGCCATAGAGGCTACCAACATGCTCAGGCTCCCTTCATATACTTTATTGAGGAAATTCTCAGTTTCCTTTATCGCAATATCCGTCTTGGAGATTAGCGAATAATACAGTCGTGAACGCGCACCTCCCTCGTATCTGACAGCTCCCTTTTCCTCCAGCCTTGAAAGCATTACAAATATGGTGTTTTTATTCCAGGCTGTATCCGATGCAAGCTCTGATA
>CAYQMY010000036.1:0-12815 GCA_964418735.1 uncultured Oscillospiraceae bacterium
TGGAGTTGGATTGGAAGCCTCTTTGCATGATAATCATGTTCGTAAGCTCGGTCGCGAGATCGACATTCGACATTTCGAGGCTGCCGCCCGACAGCTTGCCGCAGTTGTTGTTGGCAAATTTGACATTCGCCTCTCCGCTGTTTGCCGAAGTACTGTAGTAGCTAGAGCCCACCTTTTCAAGTCCGGCTGCATTATCGACGGTCGCAAGAACCAGTCTGCCCAGCGTTACTGTCCTTTTGGTAGAGACACCTGCGACATCGAGGGTTGCTACTGCCGTTACTGCACCATTTGCATCTATCGCGTAATCGGAACAGGTAACAGTATCAGTACCTATGGTCATAGTTCCACTTAGCTTAATTTTTTGCGGATAACCTGCATTAGCTGGATCAGTTTCGATTGTCGAAGTGTTCGCTAGATTAGTTGGATCTGTAGCGCTATCAGTACTATCAGATATAACAGCCATGACATAGTCGCCGTTTGCGTTGACAAGATAGCCATCGGCATCAAGCGTAAACGCGCCGTTTCTAGTGTAATACTGACCCGCTCCCGTATCTACGACAAAGAATCCGTCTCCCGCTATCGCGAAATCAAGAGGATACGACGTTGACTGAGTGCTTCCCTCCGTCATGTTCATTCCGATAGTGGAAATTGACACGCCGAGACCAATCTGCTTTGCGTTAATACCGCCCGTTGAGGTTGTCGGCGCAGTAGCGGAGCTGAGGGTCTGGCTGAAAATGTCCTGGAATATTACTCTGCTTCCTTTAAAGCCGGTTGTATTAACATTTGCCACGTTGTTTCCGATAACATCCATTCCCGTTTGATGGGATTTCATTCCCGAAACAGCAGAAAAAAGTGAACGCATCATAAGGCATTTACCCCTAACATAATTTATTTTTTATCTTTGGCTGATTTCTCAGCGTAATGCTTATTGTCTTAGGTTCCACTTGTAGTTCCGGTGCCTGTTCCGGTGCCCGTTCCAGTGTCGGTTCCGGTGTCGGTTCCGGTGTCGGTCTCAAAAACCGAAGGACTTATTACACGGCTGACTTTTGCTACCGGTATTGCATTATTACCGACGAGAACATAGTTCACGCCCTCTCTGATTATTACGCTGGTAGCAACGCCCAGATAAGCATCTGTGTTGCCCGTATCCTCGTTTTTAATCTCGGCATATACGTAATTTCCAATCATACCGTAGGCCTGAGCGCTGGTCATAGATTCCTTCATAGACTGGAGCTGCTCCATTGTGGACATTTGAGATAACTGAGTTACGAAAGCTGTATCCGTCTGAGGCTCCAGCGGGTTCTGATATTGGAGCTGGGCCACAAGCAGCTTTAGAAAGGTATCCGAATCCACAGACATCGATTTTTTTTTGTCTGTAGTAGACAGATAATTAATTGTGTCTGTCGAACTAACTGCATCTACTGGCATATTTCTTCCTCAACTCCTTCAAATTCGGTATTCAATCAGGCTGCTTACACCGTCGTCCGCGCCCTGGTATTCGTGCAATTTGGAAAACGCTCCCGCATTTTCTGAGGTATCGGCCTTGGTCTGCGAGGCATATCTGTGCTGTGGGCTGCTCCAGCTCTGATTACCTCCGGAGCTGTTTTGCGTAAAGCTTAAATCCTGACCTGTGCTCCCTCCGTACAGAACGTCTACGTCCTCTATTTTGATTCCGCTCTTTTCCATTGCGTCAACGAGCTTTTGTATTTGTCCGGAAATAATTCCACATATTTCTTTATCGTCGGATTTAATGCTGGCTGTAATTCCATTTTCAGTTCTAGAAACGGAGATGGTGAGAGTGCCGAGGCTTTCGGGCTCTAAAACTATCTTAATTTCAGACACTCCGCGCTCAACGCTTTTGAGGTCTTCAGTCAGCCTGCTCAGAGCTTTTTCGACCGAGGCGCTCTTTTCAATTTCCTCGAGCTCAGTATTCGGAGCCGTGATATGTATGGGGGCTGCGCTTTCGCTGTCCTCAAAAGAGGCTACTTCCTTTTTTTCTGCGGTAAAGCCTTCTGATGTGCCGCTTTCCGCTTCCTTCCCGCCCATGGTTTTGACGGCCTCCTTGATTTTGCCGACAAAGTCCGTTATATCGCTGCCACTAAGCTTTTCTGCGGTTTCGGAAGCAGCAGGAGTATTAGTGGGTTTTTCTGCGGCCAGTGTTTTCGCTGTTTCTTTAATCCCGACGTTAAGGTCTAATTTTGGTTCCCTTACTTCGGGGTTTATTCCGTCCGTTGTACTTATAACGTTGGTGTCTGCTCCGTCTGTTGTATTTACAGCCTCGGCGCTGTGCGCATCCTCCAAATTAAGCAAAAGTCCAAAGTCCGATTTGTCCTTTGAAACCTCGGTTTTCGGAAGCATTGAGCTAACTTCGGAAGCATTTGCCGTCTCGCTTTTTATTATAATGTTAAGCTCCTGAGCTTGCGGCAAAGCGGTATCTTCCGTTTCTACAGCTGATAGTGCCGAGAGGTCCGTGTTTTGCTGACCATCTTCCGTCCCGTTTTCCTGCACCTTGGGCGAGACGAAAAGCTGGGCGATAACCGCTGATATGTCGCAAACGCCGGCTTCTTGATCCTCGGAAGCGTCTGATCCGTTTGTGATTTCGGGTATAAGCTCCTGAAGCTTTCCCGAGCCCTCCTTAGCTATCGCGCTGAAAAAAAGCCTTGTAAACAGGGACTCTCCCGTAGAGCAGCCGCACTCCGAGCTTACGGTCGCGTTTGCCGCGCCCTCAGTAATTTCGGCGTTTTGAGCCGGTGCGATGGAAAACCCTATTGCAGAAGTAACCTGCATAATACTCGCCTCCGATCTTATAATGACTTAGCTTAGCAACATTTTTGTGATATTCGCCGCAAGTGCGGTATCCAGCTTCGCGAGCAGCAGTGCGGCCGCGTCTGGCTTCATGTAGTAGATAATAGCCGCTATGTCCTCGGTATTGTAGACCTTAGTTATTACTGTCGCCGCAGCAGCTGTGTCCATAGTTGAATAAATCAGCGCAACCTTCTTTATTTCCTCAAGCTTCTGCTCGGACAAATCGCTTTTTATTTCCTCAAAGGTTTTTACTGCCGCCGCAGCGGCTTTTTCGTTTTCAAGCGTTTTTCTTTCCTTGCCAAGCACCTCTTCAGCCAGGTTCAGGCTTTTTTCCCTTTCATCAAGCTCTTTCAGCCGTTTCTCAAGCGCCGCTTCCCTCTGTTCAAGGCTTAGCTCCGCCTCAGACTTGATTATTCCAAACTTCATCAGCATAGGATCGAGATATCCGAAAAAGTAGGCCGCCGTGCCCGCGCCGCCAAGAAGAACCACCAGAATAGCCACGATAACTATTCCCTTGACCGGCGATTTCTTTTTCTTTTTGGCCCGTTCGTTGGTTGCGACTCCAAAGTTTACATCGCTTTTGTTTGGCTTAAAGGCCTTCTCAAAGGTTTCGTCATTAGTCTTCCCCTTTGCGGGAGCCCGTTTATTTGAACCTAATGCCTCTGCCATTGTCACAACTCCTTTGCCAAAATATCAGGCCGGTTATACGCCCTGCTTATGTGCCCGTGTCGGTAATGTTGAAGGACATTATATCGTCCAAAACGCTTTTTTCTTTCTTATCTTCCTCTTTGAGGTATTCCTGATATTGCTTATGCCTCAGCTTTTTTAATACCTCTATTTCCTTGAAAACCTCAACCAGCTCCTCGCGTTTCTCATCCGCAGCCTTCTGCGCCCGGACTATTTCCTGCAAGGCAGCTCTTATCTGCTCCTGAAGCTCTTCAAAAAAGTTTACGTAGGACTGTATGTCGCTTACGATCATGCCCTTTTTTATTTTGGCCTCATATTCTTCGTTTTTCTCTGCAAACGCCCTGTCGAGCAATTCCTTTTCTTTGACGGCTTTGTCAAGCGCCGCTTCCGCAGCCGCATATTCCGCCCGGATTTTGTCCTTTAAGGTCTTTTTCAGTTCATACAGCGAATTCAGAGAAAAAACAAATTTCTTCATTACTATTACGCCTTACCTATGGAATGAAGCCGCTCTATTATTTCACCGTACACGGCGGCCTCCTCAATTCTCTGACAGAGAAAATTGTTGATCTGCGGCATAAGCCTTATGGCCTCGTCTATTCCGGGGCTGGCGCCGCTTTTATACGCTCCTATATCAATAAGATCCTTGGCCTTTTTGTATACCGCCATCGCGTTTTTTATGAAACCGGCCTGATCGTATTGCTCGGGAGGGACTATCTCCTTCATTACGCGGCTGATGCTCTCGAGAACATCAATCGCGGGGTAATGATTGCTTGTGGCAAGAGCACGCGAGAGAACTATATGTCCGTCGAGTATTCCGCGAACGGTATCTGAAATCGGCTCGTTCATGTCGTCGCCCTCGACGAGCACGGTATATAGGCCCGTAATCGAACCCTTGTCGGAGGTTCCGGAGCGCTCCAGAAGCTTCGGCAGTATCGAGTAAACCGACGGAGGAAAGCCTCTTGATATCGGCGGTTCGCCGACCGCCATGCCAATTTCCCTCTGCGCCATCGCGAAGCGTGTTACAGAATCCATCAGCATTAGCACCTTAAGGCCCTTGTCCCTGAAGTATTCCGCGATGCTTGTTCCGACCATTGCGGCCTTCAGGCGCAGCAGCGCGGGCTGATCGGAGGTTGCTATTATAAGCACCGATTTTTTAAGACCGGCTTTGCCTAGGTCCTTTTCTATGAAGTCCTTGACCTCTCTGCCGCGCTCCCCGACCAGAACAATTACGTTTACGTCGGCAACCGCGTTTCTTGCTATCATACCGAGCAGCGTGCTTTTTCCGACACCGCTTCCGGCGAATATTCCCAGCCTCTGCCCCTGCCCTACTGTGAGAAGCCCGTCTATTGCCCTGATTCCGAGCGGAAACTCCTCTTTGATACGCGTTCTCATGAGCGGGTTTGGAGGCATATTGTCAACCGGATAATAGTCAGTGGCTTTTATCGCGGGACCGTCATCCATAGGTTCTCCCAAGGCATTGAGCACTCTGCCGACAAGATCGTCGGAGACTGCCACCCTGAGCGAACGGCCTGTAGAGACCACGCGGCTCCCGAAACCGATTCCGGTCATATCGCCGAAGGGCATCAGAAGCACTCTCTGATCCCTGAATCCGACCACCTCGGCCTCAACGAAGCATATTCCGTCCGAAGGATAAATACGGCAGATATCTCCCATATTTACTACAGGCCCGTTGGACTCGACCGTAAGGCCCACAACCTTCATAACCTTGCCGCTTTGGCTTACGGTATCTGTGCTCCTGAGAATGTCTAAATATTTTTGGACATTATTTTTTTTGGGATCATTCAATTTCCTTCACCCGTAAACGCTTTTTCGATTATTTCTATCTGCTTGCCGATACTGAAATCCAGCGCCTCTCCGTCTGATTCCAGTACCAGATCACCCTTGGCATAATCCTCTTCCTCAACAACCGTTATCTTCGCGCTGCCTGAATTGAGATACTTTTCAGGGAGCTCATTTCCGAAGTACCTTGCATAGTCCTCGGAGCTGACATGAATAGTGACAAATCCCGCCTGCTTAAGCCGTCCGAGAGCATCGCCTATAAGCCCCAAAAAAATCTCATCCGAGCTGTCAAGCTTTATCCCGATTATCTTTTTGACAATCTCCATCGCAAGGGAAGCAACATCGTCATTAATGCTTTCAACAATTCTCGAATAATCTGCCCTAAGCTTATCCATCATTTCATGCAGAACCTTGGCATCTTCTTTTTTTCTAAGTTCTACGCTGTCCTCAGCCGTTTTCATGCCTTGGGCAAAGCCCCTCTTTTCTGCACGCTCCTTGATGTCCTTGGCATTTTCTTCAGCCTCAAGAAGTATCTCCTCGGCGAGAAGCCTTGCCTTCCTTACGGCCTCTTCCGATTCAGCTCTCGCTCTGTTTATTATCAGCTGCGCCTTTTCGTTAGCTTCCTTTTGTGTCTGCTTTAAAAGCTCTACACGCTGCTTCTCGATTTCCTCAGTGTTAAAAACAGTGGGAACCGCAACCTGAGTAACACTTTCGTTACTCTTACGTAATTTGAGATTTGCCGGATGTATTTCGGCAGCCTCAAACGAAACATATTGTCTGTCAATCCTAAACGAGGACATCGCTTCCATCACCCCTAGAAATGATTATTTCGCCGCTTTCTTCAAGTGCCCTTACAATGTTGACAATCTTCTGCTGCGCCTGCTCTACATCGCGCATTTTAACAGGCCCCATAACGTCGAGATCGTCCTTTATCATTTCCTGCATACGCTTACTGAGGTTGCTCATGATAACCTCTCTGACATCCTCTCTTACGCTCTTAAGCGCAATAGCGATCTCCGACTGCTCGACCTGTTTGAGCACAGCCTGTATCGCCTGACTCGAAAGCTTGACAATGTCCTCGAAGATAAACAAGCTTCTCTTGATATTTTCGGAAAGCTCGGCATCCATCATATCGAGGCTCTCCAGAATGAACTTCTCGGTTCCTCTGTCGACGCTGTTGATAATGTTTACCACGGAATCGATGCCGCCTACGCTTGTCTGGTCAGACATGCCGAGCTTTGCAAGGCGCTGTTCCATGATCATTTCGGCTTCTCTTATGTATTCGGGGATAACGCTCTCCATGTTTGCCATTCTTATTACGACCTCTACCTGCGTTTCCCCCGGAAGCGAGGCCAGCACGTTGGCCGCCTTTTTGGGGTCGAGGTACGCAAGCAGCAGCGCTATCGTCTGCGGATTTTCGTTCGCCACCAGATGAACTATCTGCATCGAATCCGCTTTTCTCACAAGCTCAAAGGGCCTCACCTGCAGGGTCTCAGTCAGCTTATTGAGTATCTCTCCGGCTTTTTCGGAGCCGAGGGCCTTGTTAAGGACCCCTCTGGCGTAGTCTATACCGCCTTCGGAAATGAACTTCTGAGCAAGGCAGGTCTCATAAAATTCGGCGAGTACGGAATCCCTTTCCTCTTTTGTGACCTTGCTCATCGTGGTAATAGCAAGCGTCAGCGTCGCGATTTCCTCTTCGGATAGGTATTTATAAATCTGTGCCGCATAGTTTTCACCAAGAGCAATGAGCAGCACCGCAACCTTCTCTTTTTTGGACAATTTTGTATCCGTATAAGATGCCATGCTTATCTCTCCTCCGTCAGCCAGGTGCGCAGAATCTGTACAACGGTTTCAGGATATTTATCCATAAGGTCTTCTACCCTTTCAACCTCGCTCGATTTCTTTATCACAATTTCCTGAAGAAGCTTTTCCTCTTCATCAGCAAACCCGGCAGGAGCCATTGGGCCTCCAGGCATTGCCATAGCGAGCATTCCTTCTGCTTCTGTAATATCGTCTTCCTTTTTTCCGTTCCTTTTTCTGAAGATCATAAATACCGCCAGCAGCGCCAGCAAAATTGCAGCGCATATTATTATCGTCCTTATAAGCTCGCTTTTCTTAAGCTGCTTAATAACTTCCTGATTTTGCTTTATGTAGTCTTCATAGCCTTGTCCGCTTCCGCTTACGAAAGGCAGCAGCTCCACCGAAATATATTTCGGGCTTACTCCGATTGCGTTTGCGACCAGGCTTTTGACCTTCTCGGTGTTCTGGGATATTCCGTTGACATTTTCATTCAGCAATACTGAGACAGACAGACTTTCTATCGTGCCCTGCGCTTCCTCGATATTTGTTCTTATTTCATTTAGCTCATAATTGAATGCGCTCTGAGAGCTTGAGCTTTCGCTGCCTTCGCTGTTCGACACGTACTCGGAAGCACCTACGCCGTTGCTGTCGGTTCCGGGCTGCCCGGCCGCCGCCGTCGATTTGCTGGAGGAGTCATTCTTTTCCTCGCTGCTTCTGACCAAACCGCCGGTCGCCCCCTCGATAGGAGTTGAAAACTGAACGGAGCTTGAATTTTTCTTATCGAAGTTTAAAACAAGATTAACCGAAACAGCCAGATTTCCCTCACCAACTGCGGGTTTGAGAACCTTGGTTACCTGTTCCGATAAAGTATTCTTCATATCTTCTAAAAGTTTTTGTCGATTTTCTGAAAAATCTGTTAAAGTTTCCTCAGAATCCTCCGATACTATGTTGTAGTAGTTCATTTTCGAATCGACGATGCTGATATTTTTAATATCCAGATCCGGAACACACTTAAGTACAAACTGACCTATAGTTTTCGCTTCGCTCTGCGAAAGCTTTTGATTATTTTTTAAACTAAGGAGGACGGATACGCTGGCCTCCTTAAGAGTGCTTGAAACAACGAATGATGATTTTGCGGGAAGGTTTACAATAACTATGCAATCTTCCACTTTATCCATTCGTCGGATTGTTGCGCGCATATTCTCCTGTAATTGGTATTGTAAATAAGTCTGGCGTTCAAGATCGGTAGATCCCAAACTGGAAGACTTTGAAAAAACATCATAATTCAAACCCGTCTGGGGAAACCCTTGAGAAGCCAGCTCAATCCTAAGTTCGTCTGCCTGTTCCTCAGGCACCAGTATTGTGTGCGTATCCTGCGCCTTGGCATCAACACTCATATTCTTAAGGATGGTCATCACCGAGCCAGCTTCCTCAGCGCTAAGATTGGAATAAAGGACTGTATAATGCTCGCGATTTAGAAGTATCGCTCCTATTATACCGGACGCCAATACAACCACCGCCATTGCAGCAATCAAAATTAACTTTTTTCGTTCAATTTTCTGAAAGAATTCCTGTATTCTGTTCAGAACAGATTTGATAAAAGTCATTGGATTATTGTCCCGCCTTCACAAATAATAAAATCGAGCGTTAATTCATTTTCTCGCCGATTCTTTGTAATCATCGTCAAACATATGGGTGCTTTTTTACTCTCGTTTGTTGATATTCTATAATAAATTTACCAATTATTTTATAGGGTACGTTTAACATACTATAATCCATTCCAAAAAGCAACAATTTTCGACATGAAAATATTCATAATAATATTTATGCATTTTTGTATTTTTTTTCATACCTTTTGAACTTTTATGTCTATATCGACTATTAATAAATCAAAATATTATTATAATTTATTTAATTTGCATAAAAATAATTAAATTGGGGTATATTTGTCTCAATATTAATTTATTCTGATTTGTATAGCAAGCTATACTTAATGCTCGCTTGTTTTGTTATAACCTACAATAATATTCTTTTAACTTATTCGGATTTTTGTTAAAATACCCACCGTCGAAAAAGAAAAGGAGCATCTGGAATTTTCCAGATGCTCCTTTTCTTTTTCCTAAAACCATTTTTTGATTTTGAACAGCGTTATGCATAGCGCAGACACCACAAGGCTCAGTATAATTACAAAAGGATATCCGAAGCTCCAGCCGTATTCGGGAAGCTTAAGGTTCATCCCATACCAGCCGACGATGAGAGTAAGCGGCAGAAAAACCGCAGTTATAACGGTAAAAACGCGCATTATTTGGTTTTGCTCTATATCAATCTGTGCCTGATAGGCCTCTCTTACCTGAGTTATATACTCCCTCAGCAGCGAAACCGCGTTCATCAGCCGGTCTATGCGTTTGAGAAAGTAGTCCAGGGGTTTTTTGACCTCATCGTCAAAAAGCCCTCCCCTATTGATCGCAAGCTCGCTTACGATAAGGCTTAGCTGCTCGTAATAGCGTTTGATATTGAGCAGCTCTCTGCGTATATGTATTATTTTCTTCATATCCCCCTTGTTCATTCTAGGATTTGTCAGAAGGGAATCCTCAATAACCGTTATTTTCTTCTCCACCTCATCAAGAGCATAGATATCCTCCGCGGTCAGGGAAAGCAGAAACTCGCTGAGCTGTGCAAAGTTGTCCATTCCCTCATCTATATTTTCGGCCGCCTTGAGGCATACTGCGTTATCGGTAAAGTAAATCAGTGTATCTCTTCCGCAGAATATAACAATCCTGTCATGCTTCTTCGCAGGCTTGCGGACATCCCAAAAGTAAAATGAAATCAAATACGAACCGTTCTCAAGTTCGCAGAAAGCATGTCGGTACCTGCTTAATTTTGTAAAGCTGCTCTCTTTTATCAATTCCCGAAGTGTTTCGAGCTTATCTGTTTTTAAAATCTTCCGCATCTCATTCCTTCCCTTCATTTGCGGTTTATCTATTATTATATTTTAACTGCAGCAAATATACAATATGCAATCACGCTTCCTCTTTGAACCTTTAACATTGGTAACCTTTTCTTATGCTCGGCATAGAATAAATTGATATTTTTATTATCAGGAGAGGTGACGCCGATTGATCATACATACCGTACTGCCGGGAGAAAGCATATACGCTATAGCCAGAAGATACGGAGTTCCCCCGTCGGAAATCATAGATTCAAACGGGCTTCAGGATCCAAACGCTCTAATATTGGGGCAAAGTCTTATTGTCCCGGGCAGCCTGTCCACACATATCGTGCAAAGCGGCGAATCGATGTATACGATTGCGCGCAAGTACGGCGTGAGTCTGAGCCAGCTGCTTAGCGTAAACCCGCAGATAAGAAGCAACACGGTCATACAGCCCGGACAAAGCGTAATTATTCCGAGAGCCACACCCAAGCAGGGAACCATCTACGTTAACGGCTATGTCCTTCCGGGGATTAAGGACGACGTTCTGCGAAAAACACTCCCCTACCTTACCTATCTGAGCATTTTCAGCTATCAGGTCAAGCCTGACGGAAGCCTGACTCCCATTGACGACTCGTCTCTGATAGAAGCGGCACGTTCGGCAGGAGTTGCCCCGATAATGGTCATTACCAACCTTGTAGAGGGCGAGGGCTTCAGCAGCGACCTTGCAAACACCATCCTCTCGAACGAAGCAGTGCAGAACACTCTTCTTGACAATGTCACCAATACTCTTCGCAGCAAGAATTATTCGGGACTTGATATCGATTTCGAATACATATATCCTGCAGACAGGGAGAAATATAACAACTTCTTAAGAAAAGTCACAAGGCGGCTTCGGCCAATGGGCTACACCATCTCAACCGCGCTCGCGCCGAAGCTCAGCGCCGATCAGCGCGGCGTACTTTACGAAGCGCACGATTACCCCGTCCACGGCGCTCTTGTCGACCATGTCATACTTATGACTTACGAGTGGGGCTATACATACGGGCCCGCAATGGCTGTGGCACCGATCAACCAAGTAGAAAAGGTGCTCGACTACGCCGTTACCGCGATTCCCAGCGAAAAGATACTCATGGGAATGCCGAACTACGGTTATGACTGGACGCTGCCCTTCGTTCGCGGCTCCGCCGCAAGAAGTCTCAGCAATACAGCGGCGCTTGAGCAGGCGCAAAAGGTAGGAGCGCAGATACGCTTCGATCCCACGTCGCAGGCACCCTTCTATAACTATTACGACTCAGCGGGCAAACGGCACGAGGTCTGGTTTGACGACGCAAGAAGCATTCAGGCAAGGCTCGGTCTCGTATCGGAATACAATCTCGGCGGCGTAAGCTACTGGACCATCAACAGCTTCTTCCCCCAAAACTGGATAGTGCTCTCGTCAATGTATGATATCAGAAAAGTAATATAGAACGATTAAACGCGCGGTTTTCCCCGCGCGTTTATCTTTGTCAGTTATATATCGTAAAGTATTTATTGATTGTGCAATGTCGAAGTGTTACAATGAGTTTATATTTAGATTTTTTCGGAAGTAATTCTATTAAACGTTGAAATAACTTAAACAAAATCTAAATACGCATTATGAGTAGAGAATTATCCGAGCAGAGGCACAGAAAAAAGCAGCTGAGAAGAATAAACTCAGCTGCCTTTGGTTGGATAATTCCATAGCACGAAACCGCGGACGGATTCGCAACGGCTATGGGGAAAGCATGCCGGCGTTCTCTCGAAAATTCAGAGAGACCATTATTGAGAACCCTGCTTTTTCAGCATTTCATTGCAGAAGCAAGCCATTCTCTGCTAAAATGAATGCAGCAAAGCAAGCCTGTCCCAGAAACAGACTTAAAAAAGCTTTGCAGTTTTTAAGCCGCAGGCGGAGATAAACCGGCTTTGAGAAGGCCGGAACAACCGCACTGGGGGCACTGAGATGGCTTTCTGCCGATGAGTTTTTGGATGAGCTGCTCGGCAGAGAGCTTTTCTTTTGGAGCCAGACTCGTTCCGGTCTGAAGCTTACAAGTTTTCAATTTCTTCTGTTTGCCACGACTGGAGAGAAAACCATAGTGGCGGATTTTTGTGTAGCCGTGTGGCAGAACATGCATAAGGAAACGCCGGATAAACTCGTCGGCACTTAGCGTCATCTCTTTCCAACGGCTGTTATCCTTGTAATCTCGCCATTTGAATGTGACGGCACCGTTTTCAAGGCTGAGAATACGGTTGTTGGAAATAGCGACCCGGTGGGTATAGCGCCCGAGATATTCCACGACACAGCTTGCATCTTTAAACGGTGGCTTGCAGTAGACTATCCATTCCTTCTGGTAACAGGCATTCAATAGATTCTGGTCAATCTCAGGTATCTGGAGCTTCAGCAGTGCAAGGAACTTTCCGCGGAATTTACGGGACAATACCCGAACTGGGAGAAAGAACTTCTTCCTTGAGGACTGCCATTTGCCAAGGGCGGTCAGTCCGCCTGAGGGAACGATGCAGTGGATATGGGGATGAAAGCAAAGGTTCTGGCCCCATGTATGTAGAACTGCGGTGTGGCCGATAGTTGCGCCCAGATATTTTTTGTCTCCGGCCAGTTCATGCAAAGTTTCCGCTACACAGAGGAACAGAAGATTGTAGCAGCCTTTTTGGTTACGGTAAATCAGGGGATTGAGCTCCTGAGGGATAGTAAATACCACATGAAAATAGCCAATGTCCAGAAGATTGGCCTTCTGTGCGTCAATCCATCGTTC
The DNA here is from genome assembly GCA_964418735.1 of uncultured Oscillospiraceae bacterium. Taxonomy (GTDB): domain Bacteria; phylum Bacillota; class Clostridia; order Oscillospirales; family Oscillospiraceae; genus DUPK01. The sequence goes on from CAYQMY010000036.1 coordinate 12,811, forward strand.
TTTTG
>CAYQMY010000037.1:0-4031 GCA_964418735.1 uncultured Oscillospiraceae bacterium
CAGTATACGGGTTGTCCCATTCAAGCGCCAAAGCGGTTGTTCGGGTCATTGACATTAGTATTGCAATTGTCGCTATGACTACAGTTTTTTTCAGCATATAGTCAATTTCCTTCCTAAAAACAACTTACATTAGCAGTTAATATTATAACTCGTTACAAATTAATTATCTGCGGCTAGATAAATTATTAGGTATCAAGTATAAAGGCGTAGACGAAATAATCAGGATGAGGTGCACATATGGATACTGATTTTGTAAACTTGACAACGGAAAACCTTTCAAGCGAGCATTTATGCTGCATTATCCGCAGCAAAGCGCCCCATAAAGGTATAGACGCAAAGCGGCAATGGCTTTCAGACCGGCTAAAGGAAGGTCACGTCTTTAGAAAGTTAAATGCAAAGGCTGCGGTTTTTATTGAATACGCCCCTCTTGAAACCGCTTGGGTTCCCATAACTGGTGACAACTATTATTATGTGTATTGCTTATGGGTCTCCGGTAGTTACAAGGGAAAAGGGTATGCGAAAGCGCTGATGGAGTATTGTTTGGCTGATGCTAAAGAAAGGGGCAAATCCGGCATTTGTATGCTCGGAGCAGAAAAACAAAAAGCTTGGCTTTCAGACCAGTCATTTGCGAAGAAGTTCGGCTTTGAGGTTGTTGATACTACCGAAAATCGATATGAGTTGCTTGCACTTTCTTTTGACGGAACAACGCCAAAGTTCGCACAAAAAGCTAAAAACGAAATAATCGAAAGCAAAGAGCTAACAATTTACTATGATATGCAATGCCCCTATATCTATCAAAACATTGAGATGATAAAACAGTTTTGTGAAGCAAATGACGTTCCTTTATCTTTAATTTACGTAGATACGCTGCAAAAAGCCAAGGAATTGCCTTGCGTTTTCAATAACTGGGCTGTGTTTTATAAAGGAAAATTTGAGACGGTGAATTTGCTGAATTTGGACTACTTAAAAAGAATACTCAAAAAATGAGTACGCAAATTTGGCTGGCGAAAAGAAAGCTTAACTTGAGACGGACATTCATAAATGGGGTATGTTTATCATGAATAAAAATGAATTTGAAAACAAGTGGATTAAGGCATTCGCATCAAATGTATCTAAAGAGGATTTAGATTTGAGAGTTTATGATGAGGGAAACTATCTATGGCATATTTTTTCTTGGGAGCTGGTTAAATGCAAAGAGGGCGATGAGGCCCGCAAGGCGTTTGATGAACTTGTAAACAAAAAAGCTTTAATAATCCAAATGTGGTATGATGAGGAAACAAAACCATTAAGTCCTGATAGTAAAAGTTCTGATTTTGACAATATGCAAGAAGTATTTATTGTTGATAATGAATTTGAATGGACTTATGTAGTTACTCATGAAATTAATTGTGGACCGTACTTTTGCATCAAATAGGTAGAATTTCGGTTTTGAAGTAGAATAGAGGTGTAGAGTGTCTGCATCCGTTCAGTGGGAATATGCAACATAGTGAGACGGAGATTAAAGCATCACGCGAAAGAGTGACTTTAGCTTTAGGAGGTTTAAGCATGACGGATATAAGCACGGAAGCTGTTAAGCAGCTGGCGCTTGAACTGGGGGCCGATCTCGTCGGTATCGCCGCTGCAGATAGCTTTACTGAAGCTCCTCAGGGATTTCATCCCTGTGATGTTTTACCTGATTGCTCTTCTGTGATAGTCTTAGCAGGCAGATTTCCGAGTGATGCACTTTATTCCACCCCCGATATTTATACAGCGGCCCGAAATCAAATGGCTGAAAAGATGGATAAAATGGCTGAAGCCCTTACAAAAAAGCTGCAGGCGTTTGAGACTCTAGGACAACCGATAAAATCAATTTCATCCAGATTTATAGAAGGCAGAAACAGGGGGCAGATATCTTTAAAACATGCTGCGTTTTTAGCGGACTCGGGAAAATCGGCAAGAACACGCTGCTTGTTAATGACGAGCTTGGAAACATGCTATGGCTTAGTGCCGTCCTTACATCTGCCTCTCTGACAGCCGGAAGCATTGCCGACTATGCAGTCTGCAGTCCTGATTGCAGTTTATGTGTTAATATTTGCCCAGTGAATGCGCTTGGAGAAACCCTCATGAAACAGCAGAAATGCTATAGCCACGCATTTAAAAGTAACAACGGAAAATTACAAATTCAGTGTTGGGAATGCCGAAAAATATGTCCTAACCATTTTGGGACAAAATGAGGAATTGTATGACGCTTATCAGACCAATAAAAGATAATGAAATAATGCTGCTTACGGACTTTTTATATGAGGCAATTTTTCAAAGGGATTCCGATAGCTTAGCGCCAAGAACAATCATTCAAGAGCCTGCATTATGGATATATATTGATGGCTTTGGTTCAAAAAAGGACGATCACTGTTTTGTCGCAGAGCTTGACGGGAAAATTATAGGTGCCGTTTGGGTTCGCTGTATTAAAGCTTTCGGGCACATTGATGACGCTGTTCCCGAATTTGCAATATCCCTTTACCCTGAGCATCGTGGAAAAGGGATTGGAGCGGAGCTAATGAGGACCATGCTTGAGCACTTGAAATCAAGCGGCTATTCAAAGGCATCATTGGCTGTTCAAAAGGATAATTATGCAGTAAAAATGTATAGGCAAGTCGGATTTGAAATCCGCGATGAGAATGAGCAGGAGTACATAATGATTTGCAATCTTAGCGCATAATGAGTCTCTTATTAACACAGCTCATGTAAGGAGGAAGACCATGAAGTACAATCTGGACATTGAAAGCATATCTGTGCAAAGTTACAAGGATATCCTGAAAAAGCAAAATCTTCTTCCAGGCCGCAGAATCCTTTTGCAGAACATTGACAAGAACTTCTCGCTTTTTGAGAGCAGATTAATAAAGAATGTTGCCGAGTTAAAGAAAGCTCTTTCTTCTCCTCAAAAAATCACAGCGTTTGCAGCGGAGAGCGGCATAGCTGAAGATTATTTGGTTATTTTGAAGAGAGAAATGGGCAGCTTGGAGCAAAAGCCTGTCCTGCTTGCAAGCTTTCCCGATATTGACCCCTCGCTGGTCAAGGCCTTAAATCAAGCCGGCATTAAAAACTCAAAGGATTATTGGGAACAAAATTCCTCCGTTAAAGATGAGCTTTTTTGTCTCTGTGATCTCGTGAGGATAAACGGCGTAGGCCCTGTTGCTGCAAAGGCATTCTATGAGGCCGGATACTGCTCTGTTTCAGACATTTCCGGGGCAGATGCTGAGGTTTTGCTTGAGAGGGTCTCCGCAGTCAACGAAATTCGCCATTATTATAAAGCGAAGCTTGGCATTAAGGACATGCAGTTTTGCATAGATTTCGCACAGCTGCTTAACAATATGAGCGTCTAAATATACCGATAGGGAGATGAGTTTAATATGAAAAAGCAAGTTAAAAACAATGTGCACTGGGTAGGCAAGGTCGATTGGGAGCTTCGTAAATTCCACGGCGATGAATATTCAACCCATAAGGGTTCAACCTACAATTCATATTTAATCCAAGAGGAAAAGACCGTCCTTATCGACACAGTTTGGGAACCTTTCGCGGAGGAGTTTGTTGAGAATCTTTCTAAGGAAATCGATCTGGATAAAATCGATTACATCATTGCAAACCACGGCGAGGTTGACCACAGCGGCGCTCTTCCCGCTTTGATGAAGCGCATTCCTGGCAAGCCCATTTATTGTACGGCGAACGCAGTTAAATCCCTGAAGGGTCAGTACCATCAGGATTGGAACTTTAAGGTTGTAAAAACCGGAGACAAAATTGATATCGGCAACGGAAAAGAGCTTATTTTTGTTGAAATGATGATGCTGCATTGGCCGGACAGCATGGCGACCTATTTAACTTCGGACAATATTCTTTTCAGCAATGATGCCTTCGGTCAGCATCTGGCAACCGAAAAGCTCTTCAACGACAAGGTCGACCCCTGTGAGCTTTTCAGTGAATCCATCAAGTACTTCGCAAACATTTTGACTCCCTTCAGTGCCATGCTGAGAAAAAAGCTGGACGAGGTTATAGCA